>JASIBM010000150.1 GCA_030045175.1 Streptosporangiaceae bacterium
CGTGCGCGACGTCCTCGACCTCGGCTGCGGCGGCGGCCACGTGGCCATGCACCTGAAGAGCGAATTCAACCTGACCCTGGTGGACATCTCGCCCCAGATGCTGGCGGTCTCGCGGCGGCTCAACCCCGAGTGCGCCCACTACCAGGGCGACATGCGAACCGTCCGGCTCGAGGCAACGTTCGACGCCGTCCTCGTGCACGACGCGGTGGACTACATCACCAGCCGCGACGACCTGCGCAAGGTCATCGAGACCGCGCACGCGCACTGCCGCCCCGGTGGTGTCGCGCTGTTCGTTCCCGATCACGTGAAAGACACGTTCACGCCGGTCAGCGGGTCGGGCGGGAGCAGCGACGCGGCTGGGCGGCAAGGCAGCTTCCAGGAGCGGACCTGGGACCCAGACCCGTCCGACGACGTGATCTTGGCAGAGTACGTGTTCACGCTGCGCGAGGCCGACGGCACGTCGGCGGTCGTCGCTGAGACCCATGAGCTCAGCGCCTTCAGCCGCGATACCTGGACGGCCGAGCTTGCCCGCGCCGGTTTCAGCAGGCAATCCGATCCCCGCGTCCGCCTGGCAGGCCGCCGGCCAGCGAACCTGTTCATCGCGCGAACGGCACCCTAAGGGCGCCCGGAGGCGAGCGGGGAGGCCAGCGTGACCCGGCCGCCGAGCAGCAGATAGCGAGTCTGGTCGGCGAGCCGGCCAAAGCTCAGCGCCGTCCAGGGGTCTGAGTCTGCGGACCGGCACACGAAGTTGTCGCCCGTCGCGTCGGCCGGATGCAACTCGACCTCCTCGGGTCCGGGGTTACCGAACTTGGCGCGCTCACCGGTGAACTCGCTGACCAGGTGCAGCCTGCCTGCCCGGAGGATGACGTCGCATCGCCGCGAGGTGCGCTCGTAGCGGCCCACGTGCCGGCTCAGGTCCGCGGGCGCGGGCAGGTCCGGCCCGTGGGCGGGCTCGGGGCCGGCAGGCGGGGCGATCCCGGCGTGAGCGCTGAATATCTCGGAGAAGAGGGCCGTGCACATGGCATCGGCGCCAGGCGCGTTGGTCAGCAGGCAGGCGATAACCCGCGCCTGCGGGTCGATCCGCAGGTAGGCCGACTGGCCCACGGTGCTTCCGTCGTGGCCGAAGACCTGGCGCCCGCCCCAGTCCCACAGGCGCCAGGCCAGCCCGATCGCGTCGATGTGGCTGCCATAGGGCGAGGTCTCGAATCGCGGTTGCCGCATCGCGCTGACCGACTCCTGGCTCAGCAGCCGCGCGCCGTCAGCCGCCACGCCGCCATCGAGATGCAGGCGGGCGAACGTCAGCAGGTCGGCGGCGCTGGCCGTGATCAAGCCGGCCGGGCCGATGCTGCGCGGCAGGTTCCAGACCGACACGGGCTCGCCTTGGCCCGCCTTGTGGCCGAGCGCCGCGCGGTGCAGCAGCACCTGCTCAGGCAGGGTCATGGTGCTGGTCAGTGCCAGCGGCTCGATCAGCCTGCGGCGCAGGCAGTCGTCCCACTCCTCGCCGTCGATCACCTCGATGATCCGGCCGAGCAGCACGAAGCCGCTGTTGCAGTATGAGTAGGCCGCCCCGATCGGATGGATGACCGCGGCGTCGGCGAGGAGACCGACGTAGCGCTCGACGCAGTCCGAGCCTCTCCCCGTGTCGGTCCAGATGTCGCCGTCGATACCGCTCGTATGCGTCAGCAGATGGCCGATCGTGACCCGCGCGCCGATGTCGGCGCTGGTGAGCCGCGTGCCGGGCAGTACCTGCGCCACGGTGGCCGCTAGCGACAGCCGGCCCTCGTCGATGAGCTGCATGATCATCGTGGCGGTCCACGCCTTGGTGATGGACCCGATCTGGAACAGCGAGTCCGTGGTGACGCGCAACCGCGTCGCGGCGTTCAGCACCCCGTGGGCGAGCACGGTCTCCTGCTCGTCCGCCCAGATGCCGAGCACCGCGCCGGGCACCTGGGCCTGGGTAGCCAGCTCGGCCAGGTGCTCGGCGAGGCGCGATGTGCTTGAGGTGGGCTGGCGCATCGATCCAAGCCGGCCGCTCAGGCGCCAATCCAGGTGCCGATCCCGGCGTCTGTGAAGATCTCAAGCAGGATCGGATGCGCCTTTCCCCTGGTCGGCACGATGTGCACCTCGCTGACGCCGGCCTCGACCGCCGCCACGGCGATCACGGCGGCCGCTGATCCCAGCGTGGCCAGGTAGGGCCGCACGACGTCGGCGGACGGCGCGGGCGCTCCGGGGCCGCCGACGGGAAGCCGCGCCGGATCCCAGTCTTCCTCGAGCAACAGCAGCTTCGCGGCGGCGCACTCGATGCCGAGCTCCAGGGCCGCGCGCAGGCTGTCGTTCGCGCACCGCACGACCACGATCAGCGATCCTGACTCCCCGATCTGCTGCCACCGCGGCTGCTTGTGCCGCCACGCGATGTCACCTGAACGGGTCTCCTCCCAGCTCAGGCCCACGGCGGTGAGATCGTCGGCGTTCAGCGCCCGGCGCAGGTCCTCGGCGAGCCCGAGGCCGGGCTCGCACACGACGACGGCGACGTTGATGCCGAGCGAACGCAGCAAGAGCAGGTCCTGCGAGACCGCGGCCGGATCGACCGATGACTCGCTGGCGTGCACGACGAACCAGCTACCACCGAATCGCCGCGAATAGGTGATCGCTTCCTGAATGACACGCACCCGGCCATCGTCGGGGCCGTAGTCATCAACGGCAATCCCGGCGATGCCCGGGCCGGCCATGCTCCGGTTATCGGTCATCCGCTGCCCAGCTTCCCGGCTCACGACGGCCAATCGGCTACAAGATCAATCAGCGGTTCGAGGTCACCAGCGTCGGCGAACGGGTTAACCAGGCACAACCGGCCCACGGGCTTACCCTCCCAGGCGTCCGTTGAGACGAAGAAGCCTTTTTCGAACGCCGGCCTGACCCAATACTCATCCCAGTCGCGATCGTACAGCCACGCCTCGTGGCCGAGCAGCAGCACGGAAAGCCGTGGCGGCAAGGGAACCTCGACGCCGCGCCGCAGCGCGTACTCGTGCAGGTGGCTGACCGCGTCGATGGTGGCGTCCACGAAGCTGCCGAGCCCACCCGTGCCGAAAGCGGCGAGCAGCGCCCACAGCACCACGCCCCGTGGTCTCCTTGAGAGCTGAAGCGCGAGGTCACCGTGCTCGAGCGGAAGCTGGTCCGGCCCGGTGTCAACCGGGGTGTGCCGGTAGCCGAAGTCGAGGTACTGGGCGCCCGTGTCGTGCGTCTGCGAGAACACCTTTAGCTCTTTGTGCACCTCGCCGGCGTTGCGGTAGAGCAGCAGCGAGGAGTCGTAGGGACAGAAGAGCCACTTGTGCGGGTCGACCACGAAGCTGTCTGCGAGCGAGATCCCGGTCAGCAGGCCGCGGTGCCGCTCGGACACGATCACGGCCCCGCCATAGGCGCCGTCCACGTGGAACCACGCGCCGCAGGCGTTCGCAAGCTCGCCCATCGCGTCGAGCGGATCGATGGAGCCAGCGGTCGTGGTGCCGGCGTTCCCGATGATCGCGGCGATGCGCGGGCCGTAAGTCCGCACCGCCGCCGCGAGGGCGCCGGTGTCGACCGCGCCGGACCGGGTCACGCTGACCGGGACGAACCGCAGGTCAAGCAGGCGCGCGGCAACCTTGAGCGAGGAGTGGGCGAGCCTGGTGCCGATGACGACCGGGGAGCCGAGGTACCTGTTCCTGCGCCGCCACCGCTCGCGCGCGACGGCCATCGCGCAGAAGTTGGCCAGCGTGCCGCCCTGCACGAACGTTCCGCCCCTGGTGTCGGCTGGGAACCCGGCCAGCTCGCCGATCTTGTCGGCCGCCGCGTACTCGGCCTGCACGAACGCCTGCCCGTCGATGCGCCCGGCCGCCACGGCGTTCACGGCGGACAAGAACCCGTCGACGGCGCGGGCCAAGGGCAGGGCCGCGTCTGGCACGTAGCCCACGTACATCGGCGCCCCAGGGTCTGCCGAGTTCCGCGGCATGCGCCGCAGCAGGTCGATCGCCCTGGTCGCGTCGCCCTGGCCGTCAACGGCGCCGCGAAGCTCGTCCCACATCGAGTCGAACTCGGTCGGGACCGCCGTGGTGCGCGGGCTTTGCAGCACGCCAGTGAATCGGCCGATCAAGTCTGCGCAGACAGCGAGTTCCTGGTCCCTGCTGAGCAACGTCGCCTTCTGTCCCCTCGATCGTGACCCGCCACAAGCCGCGCAATCAGGCTACCTGAGCCGCCCATCCGGGGCTCGTGGGGGATGCGCACGGCCGACGCCGACGGGTTCGGCCAGCCGCGGGATATCCATGTATCTGGCTCGCATGCCGACGCTCATAGTCAGTGCAGCATGGGCTTTCGCATTCGACGCCGACGGCTACTGTTTGCGATTCATTCGTTGCGGGAGGCGAGATCATTTGAACCGACAGGAAGCCTTCTCCGCGCTACGAGACGTCGTCGTGGAGATTCTCTCAGTGGAACCTGCCGTGGTGACCATGGAAGCCAATTTCCGCGAGGATCTCGGCGCGGATAGCTTGGACCTCATCGAACTGGTGATGATGTTCGAGGACCGGCTTACCGTGTCGTTTCCGCAGGACGACATCGAGTCGATAGCCACGGTCGGGCAAGCTCTGGATCTCGTCCTAAACGATGGTCTAGTGTCCCATGAGCCGTGAAGCGCATGGGCGGCGGGCAGCGGTCGTGACCGGGCTCGGCGTCAAGTCTCCAGGTGGCAATAGTCCGGCAGCGATGTGGGACACCCTGGTCGCCGCGCGCTCGGTGGTAGCGCCAATCGAGCGCTTCGACGCCTCTGACCTGCCGGTCCGATTCGCCGGCGAGGTCAAGGGGTTCGATCCGGCGGAGTATCTGGGAGCGAAAGAGTCAAGGCAGACCGATCGCACGACTCAACTCGGGTTCGCGGCGGCCATCGACGCCCTGGCCGACTCGGCCCTGGAAACCGAAGACCCAGGCAAATGCGCCGTCGTCGTCGGCACCGGGATGGGTGGCATCACCAGTTTCTATGAACAGTGCCTGGTGTTCCAGGCGAACGGGCCGATGCGCGTGAACCCCCGCGCGATTACGATGATCATGCCAAACGCCACCGCAGCCCTCATCGCCGTCCACGTTGGCTGGACGGGCCCGAACATCTGCATCGCGACCGCGTGCACATCCGGCGCGAACGCCATCGGTGAAGGCGCCCGGCTCATTCGCGACGGCTCCGCCGACGTCGTACTCGCCGGTGGGACCGAGTGTGCGGTGAGCCCGGTCGGCATCGCGTCGTTCGCCCGCATGGGCGCGCTGAGCACCAGAAACGATCACCCGGATCAGGCGTCGCGGCCATTCGACCGGCTTCGCGACGGGTTCGTTCTTGGCGAGGGAGCGGCCTTCACGGTGCTGGAGAGCCGCGACCGCGCCATGGCACGTGGCGTCCACATCTACGGTGAGGTGTCCGGCTACGGTCGCAACAGCGATGCGTACCACGTGACCGCGCCGGCGCGGGGCGGCATCGGTGCCGCGGCCTGCATGCGGCTCGCCTTGGCGGACGCCGGATTCGAGCCTTCGGCAATATCCCACGTCAACGCGCACGGGACGTCCACCGAACTCAACGACGCCGCCGAGGCTGAAGCCATCTACGAGGTCTTCGGTGGTGACCCGCCACCCGTCACATCCACCAAGGGCGTGACCGGCCACCTCATCGGCGCCGCCGGCGCGGTCGAGGTCGTGGCGTCGCTGCTTGCGCTCAAGCACGGCGTTGTGCCCCCGACCGCCAACTTCGATGAACCTGGTGACGGCATCCTCATCGACGTCGTCGGCCACAAGCCCCGGGCAGTTGCCGCCGGTTCTGTGCTGACCAATTCCTTTGCGTTCGGCGGCCACAATACCTCGCTGGTACTGACCCCAGTCGGCGCGGTGCGCGCATGACCGTCCGGTCGATCATCGACAGCGTGGGCGTCGCCCTGCCGGCCCGGGTGCTGTCCACGCAAGAAGTGGTTGACGGCTGCGTACACCGCATCGGCATGCCGTTCGAGAAGATCACCGGGATCAGGTCGCGTCATGTCGCAGCTGCCGGTGAATTCTCAGCCGACCTGTCCGCGGGTGCTGCCAGGGACTGCCTCGCCCGGTCCGCGATCACGCCGGCCGATATCGACCTGCTGATCTGCACGAGCATCTCCCGGCACGACGCACCCGACCGCGTCACCTATGAACCCGGCGCAGCGGCTCGGCTGCGTCACGTGCTTGGCTGCACGCAGGCCTGGGCATTTGATGTGACCAACGCATGCGCAGGTAAGTTCACCGGCCTCTACATCGCCGATGCGCTGATCCGTTCCGGGCGGATCCGTGCCGCGCTTGTGGTCAGCGGCGAGTACATCACCCATCTGATGCGGACGGCGCAAAAGGAAATCACCGCGGACATCGATCCGCGCGTCGCGTGCCTGACCCTCGGGGACGCCGGGACGGCCGTGCTCCTGACGCGGTCGGACGATGAGACGGGCTTCGAGCACATCGCGCTTCGGACCATCGGACGTCACCACGCGCTGTGCGTCGCGGGACCGACGGATGCGCCGCACGGCGGCGCCATCATGAAGACCGACATGCTCGCGTTGACAGTGATCGCCGTCCGCGAGGCGGTCGCCCACGCACAGGCGACCCTGGGAATTCTCGGCCACGCTTACGGCGATGTTGACCGCACCATCCCGCACCAGTCGTCGTGGACGACCATCGAGGCAATAATCCGTCAGACGAACCGGGTTTTCGCCGCCCCGGCACTGAGCGAACGCAACGTCATCAATAACCTGGCCCGGCGCGGCAACACAGCGTCCACCACGCACATGCTCGCCCTCCGGGACGCCAGCCTGGACGGGCGAATCCGGTCCGGCGACCGCGTGCTGTTCGGCGTGGCCGCCTCCGGCATCAACGTGGGTACTGCCGTGTACCGGCTCGACGACCTGCCAACTCGTCTGGCTACCGGGACCGCCTCGGTGCGCACCGCGCCGCCGCCAGTGCGCGCGCGCACGGCATGGCCGGCGCTGCGTACGGTGGCTGTGGCGGGAACGGGGCTAGTTCAGCCCGCTGGCGCGCCGGCGACGACGATGGAGATGATCGGACAGGCCACCAGGGACTGCCTGCGCGACGCCGGACGACATGCCTCTGACGTAGAACTATTGATCCACGCGGGGGTGTACCGTACTGGCTTTATCGCCGAACCCGCCATCGCGGCGATCGCCGCTGGTGAATTCGGATTCGACGGCGCCACTGCGAGCAGCGGCAATGTCCTGGCCTTCGACCTTGGCAACGGCGGCCTCGGCTTGCTCGACGCCTGCCGGGTTGCCTGCTCGCTGATCAGCGCGCGCGAGGTGGGCAACGCCATCGTGGTCGCGTCCGAGGCGGAAGAGCGGGAATGCGGGATCGGCGCGGCGAGAGTTGCCCGGTGCGGATCGGCGCTGTTCCTCGAAGCGGATCCCTCCGCGCAACGAGGCTTCCTGGGCTTCCACTCGCGCCAGGTCGGCGACGGCATGGACCCCTTCTCCGCCTGGGCGGAGCAACGCGGCGGATGCTCGTTCATCCGCGGCGCCGACCGGACGCTGCTCTACGACCGGTACGTGGCACACCTGCCCCGCGTGGTGAGCGAATTGCTCGAAGCCATCGGTGTCGCGCACGAGTCAATCGGGCGGGTGGTGCTTCCCTGGCTCCCTGAGCCCGTCGTAGGCCGGGTTCAGCGCAGTTGGCCGGTCCTCGGCGACCGCGTCGTCGTCCCGCACCCGGCCAACGCAGACCTGTTCACCTCCGCCCTGCCGTTCGGGCTGAGGCGAGTGCAGACCGAGGGTCTCGTCGCCACCGGTGACCTGGTTATCCTGACCGCCGCCGCCAGCGGTGCCCAAGTAGGCGCGGCGCTGTACCGCGTGTGACATCAACCGGGAGGCGCTGCATGTGCGGGATCGCTGGTCTGGTGGACTTTAACCGCGCCGTTGATCCGCGGCGGCTGATCCGGATGTCGCGCGTCCTGGCGCACCGTGGGCCAGACGGCGAGGGCTACTACCACGACTCGCGCATCGGCCTGGCATACCGGCGTCTGGCGATCGTCGACGTCGCCGGGGGCGAGCAGCCCATTGCCGACGAGAATTCCGTTATCCATGTGGTATTTAACGGAGAAATATACAATTATCGCGAGCTACGCCGGGATCTGGCCAGGCGAGGACACCGGTTCCGTAGTGGCAGCGACGGCGAGACTATCCCGCATCTATACGAAGAGTACGGACAGGACTTCGTCGAGTTGCTTGACGGGGATTTCGCCATCGCGCTGTGGGATGCCCGCGAGGGCCGATTGATCCTTGCCCGCGACCGTGCCGGGGTCAAGCCCCTCTTCTATCACCATGCTGGTCCCCGGCTGCTGTTCGCGAGTGAGGTGAAGGGGCTGTTCGCCTCCGGCCTTTGCCGCATCGCTGTCGACCCGCAAGGCCTGCGGGACGTCTTTTACTACGGTCAGCCATGCGCACCTGGAACATTCTGGTCAGACGTACGTGACCTGCCGCCTGGCCACATCTTGGCGGCCGACAGGAACGGCGTCCGGTTGCACAGGTATCACAGGCCCATCGCACTCGATGACGGCGTTGCCCTGCTCGACGGCCCTGCCGCCGTCGAGGTTTTCCGCGAGACATTCGTCGAGGCCGTGCGCAAGCGCTTGCCCGACGAGGTGCCGTATGGCGCGACCCTTAGCGGCGGGCTCGACAGCACGGCGGTGGTGGCGGTGGCCACGAAGCTCCTCGGGGCCTCCTTTCCCACGTCGAGTATCCGGCTGCCTGGCGAGAGCCTGGACGAGGGGCGATACTCCCGACTGGCCTCGCGTCGGCTGGGAGTCGAGAACGTCGAGGTCGACTTCGGTGGTGAGGAAGCATGCCGCATGCTGCCGAAGACTTTGTGGCATCTTGAGGCGCCGCAGTGGTTCGGTGTGCCGGTGCCGTTCATGAAGGTCACGAACCAGGCCAAGGAACTCGGCGTCAAGGTGGCGCTTACCGGTGACGGCGCCGACGAGCTGCTTGGTGGCTACTCCTGGTACATCCTTCAGGCGCTCGACCGACGGCTCCGTCGGCTCTCCGCCGCGCGCCCGCTGATCTACCGGCAGCTGTTCGCATGGACCAAGGTTCCGGACGGCGCCGCCGCGCACGCCCTCGACGTGCCCAGGCAACTGGAGGTCGTCTCAGAGCGTTTCGGCGGTGGCGCGCCGGCGTGGTTCTTCCTCTGGTCCGCGATGGATTCGCTCA
Organism: Streptosporangiaceae bacterium; assembly: GCA_030045175.1. Classification (GTDB taxonomy): domain Bacteria; phylum Actinomycetota; class Actinomycetes; order Streptosporangiales; family Streptosporangiaceae; genus Chersky-822. The sequence continues at coordinate 9,243 of JASIBM010000150.1, forward strand.
CCGCGCCGCTGCTGTGGTCGGCCGTCGGCGACATTTCCCCGACGCCGCTTCCGCCGCCACCCGCGCACACGCCCTTGCACCAGGCGTTGCACTACGAGCACTACACCCGCCTGCCCAGCTGGGTGCTCGTACTCAGCGATCGGCTGTCGATGGCCCACGGCGTCGAGGTGCGCGTGCCGTTCATGGACCGGGCGCTGCTTGATGTGGCCGCACGGCTGCACCCGAGGATGATGCTGCGCGGGTCAGCCGAGAAGCACGTGCTGAAGGCGGCCTTCCGCGATGTGGTGCCTGCCGTGGTCCGGCGGCGCCGCAAGAAGCCGTTCTTCACGCCGATCACCCCGTGGTATCTCAGCGGACCCGGCCGCGATCTGGCCGGCACCTACCTTGGGGCGGATGGCGTCCGTCGCGGCGGCCTGTTCGAGCCCGCCGAGGTCCGCGCGCTGCATGCCGCTGCGCTCGCCGGTGCCGGACGGACCTGGCGCGGAATGGTCGCCGAGTGGGCCTGCATGGCGATCATGACGACGCATATGCTCGCAGAGCAGTTCCGGCCGTCGGCGTTCGACGCGATCGATGACCGCCTGCCACCGGAGCTGTCCGGCTTCGCGCGCAGCCCCCTGGTGGCGTGACTTCGTGGATTCGCGCGTGCTGGTAACCGGAGCGAGCGGGTTCATCGGGTCCAACCTCGTCCGCCACCTGGTCCGGCGGGGCCACCAGGTGACGGCCATGGTCAGATCGACATCGAACCTCGCCGCGCTGGCCGGCATCACGGACCTGCGCTTTGCCGTGGCCGATCTGGAAAGCGGTGACAGCCTTGCGGCGGCCCTCGACGGCGTCGGCACGGTGATTCATCTCGCGGGCGTCCCGAACGCCAGACAGACGGGCGACTACTGGCGCGGAAACGTCGATGCGACGCGGCGGTTGTGTCAGGCGATCGCGGCACGTGCCAAGGCACCACGGATCGTGCTGTGCTCGTCGCTCGCCGCTGCCGGTCCGTCCCGGCCAGGTTGTCCCAGGGACGAGTCTGACGCGGTGCGTCCGGTCTCCCAGTACGGTCGCAGCAAGCTCGCCGCCGAGCAGGTAGTCCGAGGGTACGCGGACCGGATCCAGGCCGTCGTCCTTCGCCCGCCGATGGTGTACGGCCCCGGTGACCGAGTCGTCATGCCGACGTTCCTGCCAATGGCGCGGCGCGGAGTCTGCGTTAAAGCGGGCCTGGGCAGGCGGGAGTATTCCATCATCCACGTCTTCGATCTATGCGCCGCGTTGCTCGCAGCGATCGACCAAGGTACGACCCTGAGCAGGGATGACATGCGCGGTGGCGCATATTTCGTCAGCGACGGCCACACTTACGCGATCGAGGATCTGTGCGCGGCCCTGTCGCGCGCAGTGGGGCGATCGCGCGTGCGGACCATTCCAGTGCCCCGCACAGTAGTCAGGGCAGGCGGACTGCTCGCACAACTGATTGCCCCCGCGAGCGGATCGCCGTCGATCGTCAACCCGGACAAGGTACGGGAGTTCTGTCAGAGCGCCTGGACATGCCGGACGACACGGGCGCGCGACGAGCTCGCCTTCACACCCCGATACGACCTCGCCGACGGTCTAGCGCAAGCCATGACCTGGTACAGGGACCAGAAGGCGTAACGTCACCGAGCAGCCGGGCGGATCGAGTCGAAGATCGCGCGGGCGGTGGCTGCGGGGCTTACCAGCCCGATCTGGACCAGGGTCGGCCCGGCCGCTCCCGGCGGGAAGACGGCCACGCTGAGCCATCTGTCCTGTCCGGGCCAGAGCAAGCACGCCCGCATGCCGTCGAGCCGCAAGCAGGCGCCGGGCGCCGCGCCGGATGTCGCCTCCGCAGCCGCGTATCGCCCGGTGCCGACGACCACGCCGGGGGCGACCTGTGCCGTCGGCGACTCGGCGCAACCAGGGCCGAATTCCACCGCCGAGGTGCTCAGCAGCACGCTCCTCGGGGCGACCTCAGGCGAGCAGCCGTCCCACAATGCGCCCCGCTCGACGGCCCATGAGGCGGGCGCCGCGAACCTGATCTCGCCGAAGTCGTGCCAGTGCCAGCCCGCCGGGACAGGCACGCGCGGCTCGTGGGCCAGCGCGACCGACCGGGCCAGGGCCGGCCACACGGCCCCGTGCTCCGCCCCCCCGTGCTCCGCCCCCGCGAACGGCCCCCGGTGCGTCGTCGGAGGCGTCCCGGCCCCGGTCTGTGGCACCCCGTGCATGATCGGCAACAGGCCGTTCGGGACGCCGAAGCCGGCTTGCTTCCCGGCCAACGGGACCGCTGGCTGCAGGACGGACGAGGCGGACACGGTCACCGCCACGCCGACGCCGGCGATCACCGTCATCGCGGACGCGGCCAGGGTGTACCGGCGCCGTGCCCGGCGGATCCGGCGTGCCACCGGTTCGAGCAGGCTGACTGCGCGGTCGGCAGCCTCGGCCTGGTCACGCAGCTCGCTTCTCAGCGCTTCTTCAAGGTCATTCACCTCGACCACTCCTCCTCGGCCGGCACGGCGGTCCTGCGCAGCCGCTCCAGGCCACGCGAGGCCTGTGATTTCACGGTGCCGGGGGAGCACCCGAGCACGGCCGCTATGTCCGCCTCGCTGAGGTCCTCGAAGTAGCGGAGCACCAGCACGGCGCGCTGCCGGGCGGACAGCTCAGAGAGCGCCGACCACAGCCCGCGCCGGTCGAGCAGGGCATCCAGCTCATCGGCCGCGGGCTGCTCGGGCACGTCCGCGTACGGCAGCTCGCGGTGCCACTGCCTGCGCCGCCAGGAGAGGAACACGGACACGAGAACCTTGCGCGCGTACGGCTCGAGCGCAGCCTGGCTGCGCAGCCTGTGGCGGCGCAGGTAGGTCTTGGTCAGTGCCTCCTGAACCAGGTCCTCGCCTACCTGCCAGTCCCCGGTGAGCAGGTAGGCGGTCCGGCACAGCGCCCGGCCGCGCGCCGCGACGAACCGGCCGAACTCATCGTCCAACCGCGATCACCTCGCTGCTACGACGACCTGGGCTGGCTATTAGGTTGACACGCTGGATAAGTCGCCCGCTAGTTGTGGCCTGACCACAAATGAGCCATGATGAAATCGGTCCGGCGCGCAGACGGCGCGGCCGGCCGCTCCTTCCGAGGTCGAAGGCCCCGATGACGATCGAATCGGACACCAAGCTGCTCCGGGCACGCGCCAGGATCGCCGCGAGCGTCGAGGCCTCGCTCGGCGTCATGGTCCCGGCGGCGGTCGAGGCGATCTGGGCGCAGGTTCCCGCCTATCGCGACAGTAGCGACGCCAAGCTACGCGCCGACGTCACGATCCACGTCGAAGCGATCTTCAGGACCTTCGTCGCCGGGCTGACCAAGGACCGCCCGGCCAGGCGGGCGGACTTCGCGAGTACCCGCGAGCAGGCGACCCACCGGATAGCGCAGGGCATCTCGCTTGCCGACTTCCTCCAGGCGTTCCGCATCGGCCAGCTCACGCTGTGGCAGGGCGTGCTCGACGCGGCCGGCGACGACCAGGAGGCACGCGACGCCGCGCTGCTGCTCGTCGCGCAGATCATGCACGTGATCGAGCTTGGCAGCACGGTCGCCGCAGAGGCGTACGTGGAGGCCCAGCAGCACCAGCAGGCGCAGCGGGATCGGGTGCGGCGTGACCTGATCGAGGACCTGCTGGCCGGGCGAACCACATTCACCGGGCAGAAGCGCTCGATCCTGCAGGCCACCGGCCTCGGGCCGGATGCCAGGCTGCTCGTCGCCGCCGCCGCCCCGGCCGGCGACTACCCCGACTCGCCCGACGACCAGGCGCTCGCTGATGCGGCCGCGGTCATCTCCGGCGCTCGCGCCCGCAACGCCGCCGGGGCCAGCCTCGCCACGCTGCGCCAGGACGAGATCGTCGGCGTGCTGCCGGTGCCGCCGGGTGGCGCCACGGCGGCGGTCTCCAGCCTGCGCCGCGCCCACGCGGAACTACAGCAGCGGCGCGTGCGGCTGGCCATCGGCGTCAGCACCGTGCACACCGGACTGCACGAGGTCGGCGAGGCCTACGCAGAGGCGCGGGTGGCGCGCGAGGGCCTGGGCGCCACCGATGGCGTGCTCGCGCTCCCGCTGCTTTCCGCGTTCGAGTACCTGGTGCTGCGCGAGGGACAGACCGCGCAGCGGCTGATCCGGCCGGAGGTCAGGCGGTTCGTGACCGAGGACGTCGCGGCCGGCGGTGCGCTGATCGCCACGCTGCTCGAGTACGCGGCCAGCGACCTGAACGCCAAGATCGCCGCGAAGCGGCTGCACATGCACGTGAACACCGCCTACTACCGGCTCGAGCGGATCGCCGAGCGAACCGGCTGCGATCTGCGCAAGCTGGCCGACGTGGTCGAACTCGTGATCGCGATCCGCCTGCTAGGCGCCGGCCAACCCACTGCTAGCCAGCCCAGCGCCAGCCCCGCCACCGTAACGGCCCCTGCGACTTGATGACCGGCCCACCACGCCCTTTGTGATCCGGGCACTAACGCCGTCCGCCCCGCCAGCCGCACCCTAGTCACCAGCGAGCGGGAAGAGGAGCGCACATGTCCGAATCGACCACAGCCAGCGGGGCGCAATCGCTCGGCGAGGCCGCGCTTGACGCCATCAACGCTGGCCTCGCCGCCGGCCGGGTCGGTGCCATCGACGCCGCCACGGCGCTGCTGACCGCGCTGGCGCGCGGCTCGGATGGCGGCGAGCGAGCCAAGGCGCTCGCCCGCGAGCTCATCGACGTCGCGGCCGGCCGCTCCGCGATCGCCGCCCCCCGCGGCGATACCAGGTTCGCGGACCCAGCCTGGCGCGAGAACCCGTTCTACCGCAGGATCGGCCAGGCCTACCTGGCCACGGCGCACGCGATCAGCGAGGCCATCGACGCGG
>JASIBM010000151.1 GCA_030045175.1 Streptosporangiaceae bacterium
CCTAGAAACGGCCATCTCCTGCATGATCGCGGACGCGCGTCCGCAAGACCTGCGAACAGGAGTCCGCGATCATGGACTACCAGCGAGGGGGTTCTTCAAACTACGTACGCCCAAACCCTTGCAACGTGATGATTGAGGATGGTAATTGTGAATCGCAAGTTAAGTACCCCTGCGGGGCTCGCGGGAGCCCTGCGGACGGGCCGACCCGAGTGCGACCCGAGAACTGAGGAGATCGCCGATGAGCGATGACGCCTACGGTGCGACCATCGCCAAGCTGCGGCTCGCTCGGATACTAACCGAGCTCCGGCTCGAGGTTGGATACACCGCCAACCACGTCTGCGACATGCTGAACTGGGGGCGCGGCAAGGTCGGGCGGTTTGAGGCCAACCAGTGGAAACGCCCAGAAATGAGCGATATAAGGGACTTGCTGAGGCTCTATGAGGTCAGCGAGGCTCGCGCCGCTGAGGTGGAAGAGCTGGCGATGCGCGCGAGGGCGCGACCTTGGTGGCGTGATTACTCGGACATATGGGATAACGAGTTTCCTGGGTTCGAAGCGGATGCCGCCAGGATCAAGCTGTTCACGCCGCTCGTGGTGCCCGGCTTGCTTCAGACCGCGGACTACATCGAGTCGCTCATGCGGGTGGCAGGCAAGCCGCCCGTCTGGCGCCGTCGCGCGATCGAGGCCAGGCTACGCCGGCAGGAGATTCTCGACCGAGACCCTGACACGTTGCCGCAGCTAGAAGCCGTGATCACCGAGGCATCGCTGCTGTACAGGTGGGGTGCCAAGGCCGAGCGCAGGGACCAGTTGCTTCATCTTGCCGAGCTGGGCAGGCGCCCCAACGTCCGCCTTTACATTCAGCGGTTCGCCGACGGCCCGCCACCAGGGGTGTTCTCTGCCGTGCACATCTTCGAGTACGGCAACGCGCCAACCATGGTCTTCACGGAGAGCGACCACGGCCTTACGGAGGTGATTGACGCCGAACTCATTACGAGCTATATCGAGGCCTTTGGCAGGGCCGTGGACGCCGCGCTTGAGCCGGGGGACACGGCCGTATACCTCAGGCAACTCGCAGATCGACTGGAGTTACTTCTCATGACTGACCTGTCTCGTGCCATCTGGCAGAAGGCTGAGGCAAGCTACGCGAATGGAGGATGCGTCGAAGTGGCCGTCAATCTCGGCAATGTGATCGCCGTCAGGGATAGCACTCGCCCGGACGACGGCGCTCACGTCGTGATGCGACCTGCCTTCGCGGCCCTGCTTGCCGACGTCAAGAGTGGCCGCTACGACCTGTAAGGCGTAGCGGCGCCCGGACAACTGCGCCGCGGCCCGACGGCCGGCCAGGCCAGCCGCCAGGCCACTGGGCTGGATCCCCCCGGAGAAGGAGCTCCGGGGGGATCCCTTTTGACTGCCCCTGTCTCGAGGCGTCTGGCGGAACGGCCTGCACAGCTGCCGCCAAGCCAACTCTACACTTGGCACGGGTTCAACACCCGGCACGGGTTCAACAAAATGGTTTAAGCCGACTAAAATGTGACAACGTCGTAGTGGGCGTGGCCGAACGTCGCCACCTCTTTGGCTTTTTTCGCCATGCGCATTGCGAGCGATCGTGGTGGGCTCGTAGCGTAGGCAACACGGTCGCCAATCTCCCGGAAGGCGGATCAGGATGTTTCTGACACCCGCCGACCGGGCGTCCGGATCCGGAGCCGCAGCCGACCGCGGCCCGTCGGGTCTGGAAGGCCCTCAGGGGATCCCTGCGACTTCGGCGTTCGCTGGCCCGGCCGGGCTCGGCGTGTCCACCGGACCCTCCGCACCGCCAGGGCTTCCTGTGTCGCCATCCCCAGCGCTCCCGGGCCAGGCCGGGCATTCCGGACGCAGTCCGTGGCTAGCTGCTCCGCTTGGCCCGCTACCCGCCCAAGGTTCGGCGCTGCCGCGTCGTGTCGCGCGCGTCGGCCCGCAGGTCAGTGGCATACTTCAAGACATCATTACCGAGGCTGAGGTCGGCCTGGCCCAGGCGAGCGTCCGCAGCGGAGGTTGCTTTACCAGACCGCTGCCGCTAGATGAGACTTGCGCCAAAGCAGCCAGGAGCTTCTTCCGCGAGGCGGTCTCCGGGGCGGGACTGCCCGCCGACCTGATCCACGACGGCGTCACCATGGCCAGCGAACTCGCGGCCAACACGATGAACGCGCACGCCAACATCGAATTCGGCGAGGGCCACCGTCCTGTCAGCGGCATGCCGGAGTTCTGGCTTTACCTGCGGACAGCTGGCTCGGGTCGCGAGATCGTCTGCAAGATCTTCGATTCCGAACCCGGCTGGGATGCGGGGGAGCCTGTCCCGGTGGGAGCGGCGGTCCCGGCGGGTCCAGACTCGGTTCGCGGCCGGGGACTGCAGATGGTCGCTGGCCTGTCCGCAGGGCGCTGGGGCCATCATCCGAGCCGTGGCCGGGTCGGGTCGTGGAAGGTGTCAGGTAAGGCTGTCTGGTTCGCACTGCGCGTGCCACCCGCGAGCGACCTCGCCCACAGCGCCAGGATCGCCCCGCAGGGATGGCGCGCGATCGGGGAGATCGCCGCGGCGCTGGCCGATCGCGGCGTCGGCGCCGGCCTGGTCCAGGTTGCCGAGCCCGGCGGTGGCCTGGCCGTGCTCTCCGTCCGCCAGCAACTGACGGTCTGGTGTGGCGGAGATGTCCTCTGGTGGCGCGAGCCCGACGGCGGCTATGACAGGCTCTGCACGAGTGACCTGGTCGAGGTCATCGAGCGGATCGTCTGGGCGCACGAGGAGCTTGCCGCCCGGCCGCCGGACCAGAAGGTCGCCGCGCCCCCGGCCGACGCCGATGAATCGAGCCCCATGGACACGACGGAGGCACCGAAGGCCCAGAACCCCCCGCAGCGCTGGCCCGGGGGGGCGACCCTCCAGAACCCCCCGCAGCAGGAAACGGGCTTCGATCCTTCGATCTAACGCTGCCGTCCACCTCCATCAACCGCAGCAGGCCCGGTCAGGCACCGGTCGATGAACCGCGCGGCTGCGGGTAGCAGCCGCGCGGCTTGTGCGTCGAAGAACTCGGCGGCCACGAAGCCGGGCCACCCAGCGGGCAGCAACTCGGCAGGCAAGCCAGGGTCGGAGAAGAGGAACTTGCGCCAGCCGTGCACGAGCTCGCTCCTGGCCGCGAATATCGCCTCGTCCGGGCAGCCTTCGTCGTCGACCTGCGGGACGATCAGGTCGGCCAGCCCGCTGGCCTGGTCTAGCCATCGTTGGTAGGCGCGCCCTAGGCCGCCGATGTCCCACGCACGCGCCGCCAGGTCGCGCGGATCGCCATCGTAGCTGGCATGAAAACGCTCGGCCCGCACCCGCTCGGCCGTGAGCAAGGAATCGAGCTCGGCGGACTGGCGCGGGCTGATCCAGGTGGAGCCCTCCAGGCGGGCATAGCCGAGGTAACCAAGCGCCGACCGGAGCCTGTCGCGCCTGGCCCGGTCGCCGATCCCGGCCACGATCAGGACGTGCCATCGACCATCCCAGGCCGGTACGGTGCGGGCATAGATCCGCACCGCGGCCTGCCGGAGCCTTCGCGTGCCCCGAGGCGTCAGCCGGTAGCCGGCTCCTTCTGGTAGCCGAACGCCGACCAGCCATCCCTGGCCAGCCATCCTGGACACGGCGGTGCGGACGGCCGGCGCCGAGATGCCAAGCGGGGCGAGCAACCGGACCAAAGCCGCCACAGGCGCTTGCTCGCCCCGGCTCAGCAGGTGATCGCCGTAGAGGTCGAACAGAGCCGATCTGGCGTTCACCCGTCCATCCTCGCGCACGCGAGCCGGGGGTTCGACCGGCGGAACGAAGATCGGTACCACGACGGTGAGGGAACTGACCGATAATAGAGGTACTGATTGATGTGGTTGTGGCTTGGCGGTGCGCCAGTCCCGGCGGACTGGCACGGGCACTGTGTGACTGGTGCTGTGCGACAGGCCCGTGTGACAGGCCCGTGTGACAGGCCGGTGTGACAGGCCGGTGTGACAGGCACTGTGCAGTGGTGTCTGTGTCACGCCGGTGGCGCGCGTGGTTCGATGAGATGATTGAGGAGGCAGGGATGGCGGCGATGAAGCCGCGGACGGGTGACGGTCCGCTAGAGGTCACCAAGGAAGGCCGAGGGATCGTGATGCGGGTGCCGCTCGAAGGAGGCGGCCGGCTCGTCGTTGAACTGACCCCCGATGAGGCAAGGGCGCTTGGCCACGCTCTTGAGTCCGCGGTCGGCTAGGGCGCCGGGCGTTGCCTGTCACCACGACCGTCACCGCACTGACCGGCCCCGCGACGGTCGGCGACTATCTGAAGTCGGTGGGCGCGGGCACTGGTGAGGTGGCTGATCTCATCGTCGTCGGCGTAGGCGCCGATGGTGAGGTCGCGGCGGACACCGAGCTAGCGGCCGCGCTCGGCGTCAGCGCCGCCGATGTGGTAGCCGCATACCAGCTCACCGGCAAGCCTGGCCAGGTCGCCCACGTCGTCGCGAAGGTGAGCGAGCGTTCCGTGCGGGTGGCATTCATCGGCGTGGGCGGCCGGTCGGCGGCAGAGCTACGTCGCGCTGGCGGCGAGATCGGCCGGCTGCTACGGGCGGGAGACGTCGCCATCGCGCCGGTCCCAGCGGGTTCGCATGCAGACGGCTCGCCGGCGGCGTCCGATGACCAGGTACGGGCGTTCGCGCAGGGTATTTTGCTCGGCTCGTACCGGTATACAGAGAAGTCGGCCGCCGAGCAGCCCGGTTCCCAGGTGCGTTTGCTCGGGCTGGCCGGCCCGGCGGGGCCTGGCGTTGACCCGGATGCCGGTGCGGGTGTGACAGGCTCGGCTGCGGCGGCTGGCGTGGTCGATGAAGCAGCGGCGATCGCCGGGGCCGTGGCCCTGACCAGGGACCTGAGCAATACCCCTTCGGTGCGAAAGTGCCCGCAGTGGCTCGGCGATGCGGCGACCACCGTGGCGCGGTCTCCGGGTGCCGGGCTGGGCCTGCGGATTTGGAACGAGCAGGAACTCGCCGCTGCCGGCTTTCTCGGCATGATCGCGGTCGGTTCTGGGTCCGATCGGCCGCCCAGGCTGATCGAGCTGAGCTACGCCCCGCCTGGCGCGCGGCTGCACGTTGTCTTGGTCGGCAAGGGCATCACCTTCGACAGTGGCGGGTTGTCGCTCAAGCCCAATGACGCCATGAAGGCGATGAAGACCGACATGGCCGGCGGTGCCGCCGTGATCGCCGTCATGTCCGCGCTGGCCAGGCTCGGTGTCTCGCACCGGGTCACCGGCCTGGTCGCCGCGGCCGAGAACATGCCCTCCGGCGCTGCCTACCGGCCAGGTGACGTCATCACCCAGTTCGGCGGGCGGACCGTCGAGGTGCTCAACACCGACGCGGAAGGCCGGATTGTGCTAGCCGACGCGATGGCCTACGCGGACGCGGAGCTCGCTCCAGATGTGATCGTCGACCTGGCCACGCTGACAGGCGCTGCCAGGATCGCGCTCGGAGGCGTCTACGGCGCGCTGTACTCGACCAGTGACGAGCTGGCCGGTGCCCTGCTGGCGGCAGGAGAGGCTAGCGGGGACCGCTTGTGGCGCATGCCGCTCGTCGATGAGTACGCCGCCGCGCTCGACTCGCCGGTGGCCGACCTTTCCAATGTCGCCCGCGAGGAAGGCCAGCCTGGATCGATCACTGCCGCGCTGTTCTTGCGCGGGTTCACAGGGGCACGCCCCTGGGCGCACCTGGACATCGCCGGAGCGGCGAGGTCTGGGGCGGACGACGGAGAGATAACCGCAGGGGCGACCGGGTTCGGCGCGCGGCTGCTGCTCACCTGGCTGACCGCCCTGACCGCTGGCAAATCAAACTGACCGCTTCACCGCCGCCAGCAGCCCGCCGCCGATCGGCAGCAGCACGGGGACCATGGCGGCGTCACCAAACACCAGGTCAGCCAGCTCGCCTAGCGCTGTGGCCTGCGGATCGCGGTGCGCCGCGTTCGCGCTCGCCTCAGGCCAGAGCGCATTGTTGAACGCCACGATCCCACCCGGCCTGAGCAGGCGAAGCGCGTCCATCAGGTACTCGGGGTACTCGCGCCTGTCTGTGTCACAGAACACCAGGTCATAGGCGCCGTCGGCGAGGCGAGGAAGGACCTCGAGCGCCTGACCGGTGATCAGCCGGTACCGCCCGCCAGGAAAGCCCGCCGCCGTGAACGCGGCCTTGGCCAGGCGGTGATGCTCTGGTTCGATATCTACGCTGGTGAGGACCGATCCGGCACGCATGCCGCGGAGCAGCCAGATGCCCGAGGTGCCACAGCCGGTGCCGATCTCGACCACCCCCCGCGCCCCGATGGCCGCGGCGATGAAGCGAAGCGTCGCCCCTGTGAGCGCGGCCACGGGGACGGCCCCACCGATCTGCTCGGCGTTCTTGCGGGCCGTGAGCAGTGGCTCGTCCTCTTCGACGAGCTCATCGAGGATAGGGGTGACGTCTGCGTGGAAGATGGTCGCCTCCGGTAACCTCAGGTAACTCCTCGCGCCGCAGCCTAGCGTCACAGTCGGGGAACCGGGAACAGGCGAGGCTCGTCGTACGTTCACCAAATGCGATCATCGTCGGGATGCGGGTCAGCCAGCTGGCGGCGACGGGCAGAGCGAAGGAAGGCCGATGCGGATCGAGGCGGTGCACGAGGCCGATGTGCGCGGCGCCGATGTGCACGAGGCCGATATGGACGGTGCCGATACGCACGGTGCCGATGTCGCTGAGCCACGCGGTCCCGGATGGACGCCGCCGAGCTGGGAAGATGTGGTTCGTGAGCATTCCGCCCGGGTGTACAGGCTCGCCTATCGGCTTACCGGCAACAGCCACGATGCGGAAGACCTGACGCAGGAGGTCTTCGTCCGCGTATTCAGGTCCTTGTCCACGTACACTCCCGGGACGTTTGAAGGCTGGCTGCACCGGATCACCACCAACTTGTTCCTCGACATCACCCGCCGCAAGCAGCGGATCAGGTTCGAGGGCCTTGGTGAGGAAGCCGCGTCTAAGCTCTGCGGGGCCGAGCCGACGCCGTCGCAGGCCTTCGACGACAGGCACCTGGATTCCGACATCGCCGCTGCGCTCGCCGACCTGCCGCCCGAGTACCGAGCAGCCGTCGTATTGTGCGACATCGAAGGGCTGACCTATGAGGAGATAGCCGACGTGCTCGGCGTCAAGCTCGGGACCGTGCGGAGCCGGATCCACCGCGGCCGGGCGCAGTTGCGCGCGGCGCTTGAGCATCGCAGGCCGCGTCACTCCGGGCAGCGCGAGGCGGCGGCGCCCCGCACCGACCCGGCGCCGGCTGCCGGTGCCGACATCGCGGCGCGTGCCGTTCAGCCGGAACTGGTGGCGGTGCGGTCGGCGGCCCCGCCTCATGCGGTCGCCCAGGACAGGGCGGGTTAGCGATGACGCACCTGGGACGCTGGCTGTCCGCGCTTGTCGACGGCGAACTCGACGCGGCGGAGCGGGATCATGTCCTGAATCACCTGGCTGGCTGCGAGGCGTGCAGGAACGAGGCCAACGCGCTTCGTGCTCTCAAGCGCCGGATGACCGCTCTCGGCGACACGTCAGCCGACTCGGCCATCATGCGTCGGCTGATCGACCTTGGCCGGACCGATCCGCTTGCCGTCGGCGCAAGCCCGCACGAGGCGGGGAGGTCCGCCGCTGGGTTCGCGGCGTCGGCCCGGCAGCCCGCCAGCGGGCGCCCGCGCCCGGCAGGGCTGGCCTGGAAGATCGCAACGGGGTCAGCCGGAGCGACGCTCCTCGCCATCGGACTGGTCGCGTTCATGCTCGGTGCGCCGACGGCGTCGCCGCAGCCGCAGGTCACTCCGGCGCTTGACGTCTACTGGACCGAGCACGTCCACGACATGGGCCAAGCTCCCACGAAGCCGGTCATTCCCGCGCAGGTCGGCTCGGTCGGCTCCGGGTCCGGGGTGGGCGCGCCCTCGAAGCCGACTGTGGCCAGGCCGTCAGGCACCCTGGGGTCGGCTGCGACGAAGACGGCGGCGACCACGTCCCGGGCCGTCAACAGGTCCCGCGCCGCCAGGAAGCGGACCGTCAGGAGGCGAGCCACAGCGCCGGGCCAGTTCGCGTTCCGCAGGTCCTAGCGCGATGATCTGGCTGTACTGGAGGCGCGTACGGCAGGCCGTGCTGGTCGTAACCGTCGCGACAAGCACGGTCGCGGCAGTCGTCATCGGCGTCGCGTTCCTGGCCGGGTCTGGTCGTACCCGCGACGTCGATCCGAGCGATGGCCAGGTTGGCGTCGGCTGGTCGGACGTGGAGGCCAGGCCGAGCATCCCGTCGGCTGACGACGCCGATGAACAGCGGGGCGTGCGCCTGATGGAGGCCGCGGTTGCCGCGTGCCAGACAGTGTCGTACCACGGCGATCAGATAGTCGCATGGTCTGGACCCGGCGGCACGAGCAGTTATCTCATCCAGGTCTGGCACAAACCGGGATCTCCCGAAATCGCCGACGGAGACGACGACGGCGACGTCAGGGCTGGCCCCGACGACCAGTCCAACGCCAGCGTGGGACTGATCACGTCGGGCGGGCACGTGGTGGCAGGCGTGCTGAGCGTGTCGTCGTGGATGCTCGCGCTGATGCGGTCGAACTACGTGATCACTTACTCCGGGCCAGGATCGGTGATCGGCCGACCGGCGGTCACAGTCACCTTGCGGCGCCCCGACGGCATGGTCGCCGCCCGGTACTGGCTGGACCAGGTGACCGGCTTGCCGCTGCGCCGTCAGGTATTCGATGCGAGAGGGCACCTGGCCAACGAGGGGGCCTTCACCGATCTGACGATCGGCAGCGGTGACCTCGGCGACGAGCCGGAGCCAAGCGCCGGGGCATGGAGCTCAAAACCTGCCGTGATCACCCTGGCTAGCCTGCGCAAGCAGGGTTGGCTCGTACCGTCCGCCCTGGCTGACGACATGGCACTGGTGTCCGTGACCACGTCGTCCACGCGATCGGGCGCAGTGGTCGACGCTTCCTACTCCGATGGGCTCTCCGTCGTGTCCGTGTTCATGCAGCGCGGCGAGTTGCCCGCGCAGTTGCCTGGCTGGCATCGGGCCGACGTCAGCGGTGTGGCCGTCTACTCGAGCGAACCCGACGATCGCAGCCTCGCCTGGTCAGCGCAGGGAATCGTGTACACCGTGATCGCCGACGCACCACAAGAGACCGTAGCCGGGGTCGTCGCGGGGTTGCCGCACAGCCGCGGCTACGGGTTCTGGCAGCGGGTGGGTCGTGGGCTGGGCCGGATGGGCTCCTGGTTCGACCCGTTTGGATGAGTCGCCTGGCGGGCTGAGTGAGGTTACCCTGAAAGCTGCGGACCCCATCGGCGGATGCGGTCACGACAGCGGGAGCGCGATCGGTGTTCGATCTATCCATTGGCAAGGTGTTCGTACTCGGGATCATCGGCCTGGTGATATTCGGGCCCGACCAGCTCCCGAGGATCGCGGCCCAGGCTGGCCGGGCGCTGCGCGATCTGCGCAAGCTCGCCGCGAAGGCCAGAGCCGACCTCAGCGAGGGGCTCGGACCGGAGTTCGCCGACTTCGACTTGACAGACCTCAACCCGAAGGCTTTCGTGCGCAAGCACCTGCTTGACGACCTCGATGATGACCTGCGCGATTGGCGAGGATCAGACGGGTCCCACCCGCTCGGCGAGCCGGCGCCGTCCCATTTTGACGGGCTTGACAGGCTCGACACGTTCTTGATGCCAGGCGAGGTTCCGCCCTACGACTCCGACGCCACTTGATTTACCCGCTCGGCTCGAGCGCGCAGGGTCAGACTGGGGTCGCGCAGGGTCAGACTGGGGTGAGGCCGAGCTGGCGGCCAGCAAGGCTTCGTGACCTGGCGGCGAGCACCCCGGAGATGCGGGTCAATTCGCGCGCGGCGGGCGCGTTCGGATCGGTGATCACGATAGGCGAGCCGTTGTCGCCGGCCTCGCGCAGGCTCAGGTCGATCGGCACCTGCCCGAGCAGCGGCACCGGGGCGCCGGTTACCTTGGTCAGGGCCTGGGTGACGACCTTGCCGCCACCACTGCCGAACACCTCGATCCGCTCATCGCAGTGCGGGCACGGCAGGTAAGCCATGTTCTCGATGACGCCGGCGATTCGCTGGTGCAGCTGGGAGGCGAGCGATCCGGCCCGCTCGGCGACCTCGGCCGCCGCCAGTTGCGGGGTAGTCACCACGATCAGCTCGGAGCCCGGCACCAGGTGACCCGCCGAGATCGCCACGTCGCCGGTGCCAGGCGGCAGGTCGAGCAGGAGCACGTCCAGGTCTCCCCAGTAGACGTCGGCAAGGAACTGCTGAAGCAGGCGGTGCAGGATCGGCCCGCGGAACGGCAGCGGGTCGTTGCCGCCCGGCTTCAGCATCCCGGCGGAGATCGCCTTCACGCCGTGTGCCGACGGCGGCATGATCATCTGCTCGACCTGGGTGGGCCGGCCGCTGACGCCGAGCATCCTCGGGACCGAGTGGCCGTAGATGTCGGCGTCCAGCAGGCCCACCTTCTGCCCGGCCGCCGCGAGCGCCACGGCGAGGTTCACGGTGACCGACGACTTGCCGACGCCGCCCTTGCCGCTTGCTATCGCGTAGACCTTGGTCAGCGACGCAGGGCTGGCGAACGGGATCTCCCGCTCAGGCTTGCCGCCCCGAAGCCGGCCTTGCAGCTCGCGGCGCTGTTCGTCGCTCATCACATCGAGCGTGACGAGCACGCCAGACACCCCGGGCAACTTGCTCACCGCCGCCTGAACGTCACGGGTGATCGTGTCACGGAGCGGACATCCCGAGACGGTCAGCCACACCTGGACGCGGACCGCCCCGTCGGGCGCGACCTCGACGTCCTTGACCATCCCGAGCTCGGTGATCGGCTTCCTGATCTCAGGGTCGTGCACCCCGTCGAGCGCGCGCATCACCTGCTCGACCGTGGGAGCGTCGCGCTCTGAGCCACCAGCCGGTGTACTGGTGACCTGTCCTTGCGTCGGGGTGGCTGACATGCGAACCATAGTAGGTCCCCCCGGAGAGCTGATCTCACCCTGAGCGCGGCATGATTCCTGCCATGACCCACGCCTACCGGATGATCCTTTCATGACACCGGCCGACCGGCCACGCCGGTCGTGCCTGACCGTGCCGGGCAGCAGCGCGAGGTTCCTGGCAAAGGCCAGTTCGTTGCCCGCCGATGAGCTGATATTCGACCTCGAGGACGCCGTCGCGCCGTCGGCCAAGCAGGACGCCCGGGCGCTCGTTGCCCGCGCGCTCGCCGAGGGTGACTGGGCTGCCGACCGGGTGCTCGCCGTGAGGGTCAACGCGGTCCCGACCCGGTGGGCGTACCGGGACGTGATCGACGTCGTGGAGCGATCGGGCGAGCGGCTTGACGCGATCGTGTTGCCCAAGGTGACTGGGCCCGCCCACATCGTCTGGCTTGACCTGCTGCTCACCCAGATCGAGCAAGATCGCGGCTTGCCGCAGGGCAAGATCGCGATCGAGGCGCAGATCGAGGACGCTGCGGGGCTCGCGGCCGTGGACGACATCGCCACCGCGTCGGATCGCCTCGCCGTGCTGATCTTCGGCCCGGCCGACTTCATGGCCAGCTTGGGGATGGGGTCGCTGACGATCGGCGCCCGGCCCGAGGGCTACGCGGGTGGCGATGCTTTCCATTACCCGTTGATGCGGCTCTTGGTCGCCGCGCGAGCCGCCGGCCTGCAGGCGATCGACGGGCCCTACGCGGCGATTGGCGACCTTGACGGCCTGAGGGTCGCTTCAGTCAGTGCCGCGGCACTCGGCTATGACGGGAAATGGGTGGTTCACCCCGATCAGATCGGGCCGGTCAACGCCGCGTTCTCGCCAAGCCAGGAGCAGTACGAGCGCGCGGAGCTGATCCTTGAGGCCTATGAGCATGCGACGACCGTGCAAGGGCGGGGTGCCGTCTTGCTCGGTGCGGAGATGATCGATGAGGCGTCGAGGAAAATGGCGCTGGTCGCCGCCGCGCGCGGCAGGGCCGCTGGCCTGACCAGAACCCAGCGATATACCCCTTCAGAGGGTGGCCTCGCGCCCGGCGGCTGAGGGGATGCGGCTGAGGGGATGAAGCCATGAGCATGCGGGACACGCGCCCGGGCGCGACTAGGCGGGTGTGGCGGCCTCATGGCTGGGAGCTGCGTTTACGGTGGGCTTGGGCAGAGCATCGTAGCGTTGATGGACGCGCAAAGATCGTTCCGTGGGACGCCGGGAGGCTGGGCGGGCGGGGCGCGGGCGGTTCGCGGGGGCGGAACCGTGAAGGCGTGCGGATCGTGAGCTTGTCCTGCCCACGGTGCGGTTCCGCGGCGCTGCCACCAAGCGCGTGGTCGAGTAGCTGGCGGTGCGCCAAGCACGGCGACATCTATCCGCTTCGCCAGGTGCAGAGCCTGTCCCCTGAGGGCCTGGCTGGCCTTCTGCGCAATGCGGTCGTCCCTGTCATGCTGCCCTGGCCGCTGCCTGACGGATGGCTGGTGACCGGGTTCGCTGCGGCGGGCGACGAGCGCAGCGGAACGCGAGCCTGCGCGGTCGCGCTGTCCGGGCCCAACCCAGTCGGTGGGCCTGGCGAGATGCTGGTGATCTGCGAGGAGCTCGGCGTGGGCCTCGGCGCTAACTGCGCCGGGCTCGAGGGACCCGATCCGGGGGCGGACTTCCCGGCCGGCCTGCCTGACGCCCAGGTCGAATTCGGCAACCACGAGTTCCCGCTCTGGCACGTGGACGCGCCGGGCCGCGCGGCGTTCGTCGGCGAGGTGATGGGCACGTGGCTGTGGGTGGTGCTATGGCCGGACACGGCGGGCACGCTGCTCGTCGAGCCTATGGCGCTGCGCGATCTGCGTGATCCTGGCCAGGATCTGGACCTGCCCTTCGGAGCGCGATCACCCCGACTGCCCGGTTGAGGCAGTCGCGAGAGGAACCGTTACAGTCGCCTCGTGGCCGCTGACCCGCCCAGTGCCGATTTGCCCCGCGCCGAGTTGCCCCGTGCTGACTTGCCCCGTGCTGAGTTGCCCCGTGCTGACTTGCCCCGTGAGTTGCCCCGTGCTGACTTGCCCCGTGCTGACTTGCACTGCCACAGCTCGGTCTCTGATGGCACCAGGCCGCCAGCCGAGGTGATCCGGCGGGCTGCGGCGGCTGGCCTGGCCGTGATCGCACTGACCGACCACGACACGGTCGCAGGGATGGCGGAGGCCGCCGCGGCGCTGCCGCCTGGCCTGACCCTCGTGCCTGGCATGGAGCTGTCCTGCCGGCGCGACGGGCACAGCGTGCACATGCTGACGTACCTGTTCGATCCCACCCGCGACGAGCTGGCGGCGCAGACCCAGGCGATCAGGAACAGCCGCGTGGAGCGGGCCAAGGCCATGGTCGAGCGGCTGGCTGACCTCGGCGCCCCGGTCACCTGGGATCAGGTGACCGCGATCGCGGGCGACGGCGTGATCGGCCGCCCGCATATCGCCCGCGCGATGATCGACGCCGGCGTCGTCTCCTCGGTCCAGGAGGCGTTCACGAACCGGTGGATCGGGCCTGGCGGCCCGGCTTACGTGGCTAAATACGCGCTCGACCCGGCCGTCGCTGTCGCGCTGGTACGGGCCGCGGGTGGCGTGTGCGTGCTTGCCCACCCGCGCGCGCGGACCCGAGGCTGGATGGTGCCAGAAGAACTGGTCGTCGAGCTCGCCGACGCCGGGCTGGCGGGCCTGGAGATCGCGCATCCTGATCATGATCAGTCGCAACGGGCCGTGCTCCGGGCTCTGGCCGACCGGCTCGGCCTAGTCGCGACCGGGGGAAGCGACGATCACGGAGAGCTGACCGGCGACCGGATCGGTTCTGAGTGGACCGAGCCAGACAGCCTCGCCGTGCTGGTCGGGGCGGCCACCGGTGCGTCGGTGATCACCGCATGACGGGGCTTGGTTCCGACGTCAAGTTTTTCTGGGAGGCGTTCGTAACGCTGCTCGTGATCACCGACCCGCCTGGCGTGGTGCCCGTGTTCCTGGCCATCACGGCGGACCGGCCGAAGGCCGAGAGGCACCGGATGGCTTGGCAGGCCGCGGTGGTCGCGCTCGGGGTGATCGTCGCGTTCGCGCTGTTCGGTCGCTCGATCTTGACCTACCTCGGCGTGGAACTGCCCTCGCTTCAGGCGGCTGGTGGCCTGCTGCTTCTGCTCGTGGCGCTCGAACTGCTGACCGGCCGGGCAGCGGACCCGGCCGAGCTAGAGCGGGCCAAGGCCAACGTGGCGTTCGTGCCGCTCGGCACTCCGCTGCTCGCCGGGCCTGGCGCGATCGTGGCGACGATGCTGTTCGTGCAGCGCATCTCCTCGGTCGGGGCGGCGGCGGCGTTCGCCGGCGCGATCTGCGCCGTGGTCGTCTTGCTCTGGCTGGCGATGCGCTTTTCCGGAATCATCCTGCGGGTGCTGCGCGGCAGCGGCATCGAGCTGCTGACCAGGATTGCCGGGCTGCTGCTCGCGGCGATCGCCGTCCAGTTGATCGTCGGGGCCGTGCGGGCGCTGATCAAGATCGGGCTCGGCTAGGGCGCAGGCGTGGGGCTTATTGGGCACGGGCTGGCCCGGAGTATGCGAGGGTGGGTCGGGCAGCGTTCAAGCAGGGAGGCGGGAGCTTCATGGAGGCGCGGATCGAGCGGGTCAGCGGAGCCGTGAACACCTGGATCATCGGCGACGATGAAGGCGTCATCGTCATTGATCCTGGTGAGTCCGCCGACGCCGTGTTCGAGGTGGTCGGTGACCGCGAGATCGACTTCGTGATCTGCACCCACGGTCACAAACGGCACGTCGCCGCCGCGTTCGAGGTCGCCAGTCGAGATGGCGCTCAGGTGGCGCTGCATCCGGCGGACCGGCTCACGTGGCGCGAGGCGCACAACAAGACCGAGCCGGACATCGCGCTTGAGGACGAAGGGCGGTTCGAGATAGCCGACGTCACCATCGAGGTCATGCACGCGCGCGGGCATAGCTCGGGGTCGGTGTGCTTGTTCTGCGAGGAGCTTGGCGTGCTGTTCAGCGGCGACGTGCTGTCCGAGCGCGGCCCGGTGCCGCATGAGGGTTACTTCACGGACTTTCCCCGGCAGCTCGACGCGATCGGCACGAATGTGCTGACGCTGGACCCTGACATCCGAATCCTGCCTGGACATGGCGATGAGTTCACCGTCGCGACGGCCGAAAGGCGGTTCGACTCATGGGTGTCGGCCGGCCCGGACGGACTGCTCGACGGGGACGACGCCGACAAGGCCGAGTGAACGCGCCCGCGAGAGAACGCGCCACACCCGCCGACATCATTAGCCACGCCGCACCCGCCGACAACATTAGCCACACGGCACCCGCCGACAACGTCAGCCACAGCACCCGCCGACATCATTAGCCACGCCGCGTCCGCCGACAACGTTAGCCACGGCATCCGCCGACATCATTAGCCACGCCGCGTCCGCCGACAACATTAGCCACACAGGAAACTCAGGTTTCTTGCGTCACCAACCTTGATCATTTTCACCTGATGAATGACGGATTGGTCCGGTCAGTCCGGGTGAGTGGCCCATTCATCGCGGTGCGACAGTGGGGACGTATGCCGCGATTAGGGTGATAGCGGCAAAGAGGCGCGGACGCGGGTGGCGTTGCGCTAGGGCACCATGTAGTGGTGGGCCAACTTAGCTTCGAGGGCATGCCGCGCCGGCTCTACCCCTGCACGCCGAGCCGGCTGCGCACGTGGCTGGACTGCCCGCGGCGGTACCGGATGACCTACCTGGACCGTCCGCCGCTGTCCAAGGGCCCGCCGTGGGCGCACAACAGCCTCGGTGCGAGCGTGCACAACGCGCTGGCCAACTGGTGGCGGCTGCCGCGGGCAGAGCGGACAGTCTCGGCAGCGGGCGCGCTGCTCGAGAGCGGGTGGATCGACGAGGGTTACGCGGACGACGCCCAGTCCACCGCGTGCATGCGCCGGTCCAGGGCGATGGTGCAGGACTACGCGGCGACGCTCGATCCTGGCCGGGAGCCGGTCGGGGTGGAGCGGACGGTGGCGACCAAGACCGAGTTGATCGCCGTCTCCGGGCGGATCGACCGGCTCGATGATCGCGACGGTGAGCTTGTGGTCGTGGACTACAAGACCGGCCGCCACGCCCCGTCGGCCGACGACGCGCGATCCTCGCTGACGCTGGCGTTGTATGCGCTGGCGGCAGCGCGCGTGCTCCGTCGGGAGTGCCACAAGGTCGAGCTGCATCACCTGCCGACCGGCCAGATCGTCGCCTGGGAACACACCGGTGCCTCGCTGGACCGTCACCTACGCCGCGCTGAAGACGTAGCCGGCGAGTGCGCGGCGGCCGACGAGCGGTTCGGCGCCCTGCGCGAGCGAGCCGAAGGCGAGAGCGCGCGAGCGAGCCGGGAGGGCGCGGCGCCGTCTGGGCGTGGGAGCGAGGGGCGAGCGACAAGCCCGGGCGGTGCCCTGAGGGCGCCCGGAGGTGAGCGGGGGGAGGAGGTCGAGCGAGCCGGGGTCGAGCGGGCAGACCAAGTTTTCCCGCCAACCCCTGGCGCCTGGTGCGGCTGGTGCGACTTCCGCGCGCACTGCCAGGCCGGTCAGCTCGCGGCGGCACAGCGTCGCCCGTGGGATGGCCTTGATGCGATGGTCAGCGGCGGCACTCCGCCTGATTCCAGAACGCGGTGAGCATCGCCGACGTCGTTTCTGGTGCCTCGACGGCGGGAGAATGGGCGGCGCCTGGGATGCAGATGCGCTCGGCGCGCAGGCGCTTGGCCATCACGTCCTGGATGTCAGGCGGCCAAGCGTCGTCGTTCTCGCCGTAGCAGACGAGTATCGGCCACCGGGCGACGTCGGCTAGGTCGTAGGTGCGGTCCGGGCAGTCGAGCAGATGCCCGGCCATCTCGGTCAGGCCGACCGGGCAGGTCCGCAGCGTTCGCTCGGCCAGGAAGTCGATGATGTCCTGCGGGGTGCCATCGCCCTGCGCCTGCGGGCGCAGCTTGGTCTCCCAGAGCACGGCGATCATGGCGCCGAGCACGGCTCGGTCGCGGCCGGCTGGCGCCAGGTAGTCGAGCAGATCGAGCAGTACCTGAGCGCGTTGCCCGCCGATGGCCCCGGGACCAGATCCGAGCAGCGTCAGCGACAAGAACGCGCCAGGCGCCGCGATCGCGGCCTCGCGCGCGACGATGCCGCCGAAGGAGTGGCCAACCAGGTGCACGCGCCCGGCCGCGTAGTCGACTCGGTGGGACGATACCGGGGCGGCCCGGCTGGCGCCCGCGTCGGTTCCGTGGACGGTTGTTCCTGGCGGGGTCGGTACGCCCGGCTGGGAGGTTGTCCCCGGCTGGGAGGTGGTCCCTGGCTGGGAGGTGGTCCCCGGCAGGCTGGCTGCCCCCGACGGAGCAGTTTCTACCGCCAGGGCGGTGGCGACGGCCACTAGGTCGCCGGCGAGCTGGGCGAGCGCGTAGCCGGCGCCGTCTGGCGCCGGCGCCGTTTCGTACTGCCCTCGCATGTCGATCGCGACCACCGTTCGCCCGGCAACGGCCAGCGATTCGAGCACGGCGAGGAAGTCTTCCTTGCTGCCGGTATAACCGGGGACGAGCAACGCGGGCTGACGGTCGCTGGCTCCACGAGATGGCTCGGCCCTCAGCGCGGCGAAGGTGCCGCGCGGCGTCTCGATATCCGTGCGCACGATCAGGCTGGACCTGCGCAGCGATCGGGGTGTGCTCACGGGTCGGCAGCCTACCCAGAGTGCAAGCTAGGAGCGAGCCTTCCTGCGGCGTCGGCGAGGCCGGTCGGTGCCGAGCTGTTCCGCCGCGTGCGGGTGCTCGTGTGCGGCCGCGGTGGTGTGGCCGGGCGCCGGGTGCGGGTGCTCGTGTGTGGTCGCGGTGGCGTGGCCAGGCGCGGTGTGGCCTGGTGATGGCGGGCGGGCCTGGGCTGCCGGATGACCGGGCGACGCCGGGTGAGCAGGGCTTACGGCGGGCACTGGCGCGCCGCCCCTGGTGCGCCGCCTCGCGCGTCGAGCTGGCGCGCCGTCGCCAGGCTGGCTCGGCCGGTCGCCAGCGTCGCCGTCCTGGCCCGACCTGGTCACGCCCTGGCGACCCTGGCCGCCGCGCGATCGACGGGAGCCAGACCGCGCGGATCCGTCATCGGAGGATCCGGGCGAGCGGCGACCCGAGCGAGGCGATCTGATCCTGCCGGTCTCGCCGATGTCCTCGAGCTGCTCGGCCTGCAGGCCGGCCCGGTCACGCTGCGCGCGTGGCAGTGCCCCAGTCACCCCGGCCGGAATGTCCAGGGCCGAGTACAGGTGCTCCGATGTCGAGTACGTTTCGAGCGGCTCCGGTTGACCGAGGCCGAGCGCGTCGTTGATCACCTTCCAGCGCGTCAGGTCCTGCCAGTCGACGAACGTCACGCCGACGCCAGCCCGGCCCGCTCGCCCGGTCCTGCCGATCCGGTGCAGGTAAGCCTTCTCATCCTCGGGGCACTCGTAGTTGACCACGTGGGTCACGTCATCCACATCCAGGCCCCTGGCCGCGACGTCGGTAGCCACCAGGACATCGATCTTGCCGTTGCGGAACGCGCGTAGCGCCCGCTCGCGCTGGCTCTGGCCGAGGTCGCCGTGCACAGCCGCCGCCGCGAAGCCGCGTTCTGACAGGGCCGCGGTCACCTGATCACAGGCCCGGCGGGTGCGGCAGAACACGATCGTCAGCCCGCGTCCTTGCGCCTGAAGCACCCGCGCGAGCACCTCGATCTTGTCCATGTGATGCGCGCGGAACACGTGCTGATCGGTGGTCGGCACCAGCACAGGGTCGTCGTGTTGCTCGGCCCTGATGTGCGTCGGCCTGGTCAGGTGGCGCCTGGCCAGCGTGACCACATCGGCGGGCATCGTGGCCGAGAACAACATGGTCTGCCTGCTGGCTGGTGTCTGCCGCAGGATCGCCTCGACATCGGGAAGGAACCCGAGGTCGAGCATCCGGTCGGCCTCGTCGAGCACCAGCGTCGTGACGCCGGACAGGTCAAGCTGGCCCTGCCTGGACAGGTCGAGAATCCTGCCTGGCGTGCCCACCACGACGTCGACCGTCGCCAGCGCCTCGATCTGTGGCTCGTACGCGCGGCCGCCGTAGAGCGTGACCACGTTGATGTCGCTGTGCGCGGCGGCGGTCCGCAGATCGCCGGCGACCTGGATGGCCAGTTCCCTGGTCGGCACGATCACCAGCGCCCGCGGTGCGGCCGAGCCGATGCGGGGAGTGCCGAGCATTCGCTGGAGCACCGGGATCCCGAACGCCAGCGTCTTGCCGGTCCCGGTCCTGGCCTGACCGATCACGTCATGGATGTCCAGCGCGATGGGCAGCGTTAGTGCCTGAATGGGGAAGGCCGTCGTGATGCCGGCGGCCGCTAGAGCGGCACAGATCGGCTCGGCGACGCCGAATTGGTCGAATCCCACGCCGTCGGTCGTGTCCAGCCGTAGGTCTGATTGTGGTGCAAGGTCTTGCGTAGTCAGGGCTTCTGCCTCCATCGGTGGCCAGCGGCCCACCGGGCACCAACCGCCCGGTCCTGTTGCCGCTGGGCAATCTGACTCGCCCTTGGATGCCGCGGCCTTCGCTGAGCCCGCACCTGCCTGCCGATGTCACGCGGCGCGCCGGTCAAACCGGAGCGCCGGCCGCAGCGGCTAGGCGCCGACATGGTCACGGGACAGAGTCCGGCGCGGTCCGCAGGACTAGTCCGGCACGGCGCCTAAGAGCCAGCGAGCCTGGTGGGCTATGCCCGCCCGACTGCGCCCGCCCGGCTGCTTGGCTAGCGGGCTGTTCGGCTGCCGCCGTGCCTGACTTGTCAACGCGGCCAGAAGCTGGCGCATTCCAAGACAGAGCCGGTCTCAAGTGTACGCTGCCCGTGTGAGCGGGCGTGAACCGGCGCGCGGTGGCGTCGTCGATCTACTCGGGCTACTGGCTTACGCCTCTCTCGTGGCGTTCTTCCGCCTCGCGGAGGACGCTTCGCTGGCGATCGCGCTGGCCGATAAGGCCGACCTGGCCGGTTTGGCGGTCGCGCAGTTCGGCCACTTCCAGATGCTGCGGGAGCGGATCACCCAACTCGGCTCTGACCCGGAGGAGGCGATGCGGCCGTTCGTCGAGCCTGTCGACGCGTTCCACGCGAGGACCGCTCCGGCTGACTGGCTCGAAAGCCTTGTGAAGGCGTACGTGGGCGACGGCATCGCGGCCGACTTTTACCGTGTGGTCGCGCAGCTACTCGACGAGCCGACCCGCGCGCTGGTACTTGAGGTACTGGCCGATTCCGGGCACGCCGAGTTCGTGATCAAGCGGGTTCGCGAGGCGATCGCGGCTGAACCCGCGGTGGGCGGGCGACTGGCACTGTGGGCGCGGCGCTTGCTCGGCGAGGCCCTCAGCCAGGCGCAACGGGTGGCCGCTGAGCGTGAGCCGCTGGCCAGGCTGCTCGCGGGGGACTCAACGGGGCAACTTGGTGAGATAGGCCGGATGTTCGCGACGCTGACCGACGCGCATTCCCAACGGATGGCTGCGCTCGGCCTAGCCGAGTAGGCGGCCTCGCGCCGCGGGCTCAGCTGCCACGACTGAGGATTGTCCCCGATCATGATTTCGCGGCGAACCCGATCTTGCGCGGCTCAGCCAGGTCAAGCTCGACGTAGGCGATCTTGTCGGCGGGCACGAGGACCGTGCCCCCCCTCTCGGCGGTGAGCGCGAACACCATTCCGTCCGCTAGCGCCGCCCTTAGCGCCCGCTCGATTTCCGCAGGCGATGCCTCGGTCTCGACCACGAGCTCGCGCGGGGCCATCTGTATGCCGATCTTGACTTCCACGGCGATCCTCCGGTCGGAAGGCTGGCTCGTAGCCTGCGGCTACAGTCCGAAGGCTAGCCCGTAGATCGGGCGCTGGCCGCGCGCAGGCGGCCTGAGCTGCTACGCCGGCAGCGAAAGCCGCGCGCTAGCGTGATCACGAACTCCAGGCAGCAGCATTTTGCCTACGGGCGTTCAGGATCATGGTGATGGGCTGTTTTGCTGGCTCTCCGCGAGCGGCCAGCCGCTGATGCCACGCCAGGCGAGCCTGGCCAACAGGTTCTCCGCGACGTCCTGGGGGAGCGGGCGATCGGTTCGCAGCCAGTACCTGGCGCTCACCTGTGCCATCCCGACCAGGGCCATGCCTAGCATGTCCGCGTCGGCGTTGGAGACGCCCGCGTCGGCCCGGATGAACTCGCTCACCATCGCCGCGCACTCGCGCATGGCCAGGTCGAGCCGATCCCGCACGTCCGGCTCGTTGCCCAGATCCGACTCGAATATCAGCCGGAACGCCTCTCCGGCACCGCCGACGTAGTCGAAGAACGCGCCGATCGTGGCCTCGACACGCTGCCTATTGTCCGTGGTCGATTCCAGCGCGGCGGAGACCGCGCCGACGAGTTCGGCGACGCTCTCGTCGAGCAACGCCAGGTAGAGGCCGCGCTTGTTGGCGAAGTGCTGATAGAGGACGGGTTTGCTCACGCCGGCCCGCTCGGCGATGTCGTCCATGGCCGCGGCGTGGTAGCCCTGCGAGACGAAGACCTCGCGTGCGGCGCCGAGCAGGAGCACGCGCCGCATGGGCTTGGGCAGCCGGGCACCAGCCGTCCTTGCCTGCGGCGTCGCGGTCACGTGGCACTCCGGTTCTCTGGCGGTTACAAGCATCCGGTTGCCATCCTACGGTCGAGTAACGCCTTCCGCCTGGGTTGACCGCACGCGAGCCAAAGGGCGCAGCGCCGGGATTTGCGGGGTGTCCCCTGGCTAGCGGTAGTCGTCCTCGCCGAGTTGCACCGTGCGCGCCTGCTCGGCCGCGTCCGCCGGGTCAGCCTCAAGCGGAACCTGGAGCGGCAACTCGATCTCGTCGGCGTCGTCGCCGTCAGGCACGGCCTCCTGAAGCTGCTCGACCACGTCGGGAACAGGTTCGTCAAGGCCTCTGTCAGTCATGCCAACCCCCCTGTCACAATGCCTGTCATCAACAAAGATTCTCGTCGCTCGAACATATTGCCGAATAGCTACAGTAGAGCAACGCTGGTTGTATCAGTACCCGATCCGCCTGGGTAGGGAGAAGACATGCACAGCATGTGGAAGGGCGCGATCTCCTTCGGGCTCGTCATGATCCCGGTGCGACTCTACGCCGCGACCGAGCAGAAGGACATCTCGTTCCGCCAGGTGCACAGGGCCGACGGTGGCCGGATCAGGTTCCGTCGGATCTGCTCGCTGGATGGCGAAGAGGTTTTGTACGAAGATGTTGCTAAAGGCTATGAATTGCCCACCGGTGAGATGGTGGTCCTTACCGACGAGGACATGGCCGATCTGCCGCTGCCGAGCACGAAATCGATCGAAGTCATCCACTTCGCTCCGGCTGAGCAGCTCGACCCGATCTTGTTCAACCGGAGCTACTACGTCGAGCCAGAGACGGCAGGGGCGCGGGCGTACGTGCTGCTACGTGACGCCCTTGAGCAGTCCGGCCGGGTCGCCGTCGCCCAGGTGGCTCTTCGCCAGCGCGAGTCACTCGCGACGCTTCGGGTCAGGGAAGGCGTGCTCGTACTTGACACTATGCTCTGGCCTGACGAAGTGCGTGAGGCGCTCTTCCCCTTCCTTGAGCAGCACGTCGAGGTCCGGCCGCAGGAGCTGGCCATGGCAGCGTCGTTGATCGATTCGATGACCGTGGACTTCGACCCAGCCGCTTACCACGATGGGTACCGGGAGGCCCTGGTCGAGCTCGTCGAGGCCAAGGTCGGTGGCCGGGAACTGCTCCAGCCCGACACCGTAGAAATCGCGGCAACCCCATCGAGCAGCCTCGCCGACGCGCTCAGGGCGAGCCTCGCGGCGGCTCAGGAAGCGAGCGCGGCCGGTCAGAATGACAACACGGGCCGTGCGGCCGACGCTGGGTCAGGGAAGCCTAAGTCGCTGGCAGGCCCGGACGCCACCGGCCGCTCGGTCGGTGCCGGATCGGCCGTGCGAAAGTCGCTGCCTGTTGGAGGGAGTAACGAGGCGAAGGCGCCTGCGGCTAAGGCACCTGCGGCGAAGGCTGGCGCGGCGAAAGCGGGTACGACGAAGGCCAGGAAGGGAAAGGCAGCTCCGGCCGTGGCCGACGACATGCGCGAGGCGGCCGGCTGACCAGGCATGTTGCTAACGAGGCGACCGCACGGGTGATGGTCGGCTAGCCGGTCGGCCAGCGGTGTTCCGATGGGCGGTGGCTAGCGCTGTCGTGCTTCCTGGTGTTACGGGCGTGCTTTGATGGATGGGTGTGAGGCGACGGGGAAGTGAGGCGAAGCCGTGCTGAAAGAGGCGGAAGATTCTGACGGCCCGGATTCAGGTGACGAGATCGGGAGAGCGCCAGACGCGTGCGCGGTGCGGAGCGCGGGCGTGCTGTATCACGTGCGGCCAGCACCCACGCCGCATTGGCCCGGCCACCTGGTGGACCTGCCCACCGGGCAGCTCTTCACGCGGACGGCGTCGGCGAGCGGCGTAGCATCGGCCGAGCCCGCGCTCTTCATCCACGGTCTGGGCGGGTCGGCGACCAACTGGACCGACCTGATGGACCTGTTGTCGCGGCCAGACGGCCGGGATCACGGGGCGCCGATCTTCGACTGCACGGCCGTCGACCTGCCCGGCTTCGGCTTCTCGCCGCCCGGAGCCGACGGTGACTACTCGATCAACGGGCACACCCGGGCGGTGATCGAGCTACTCGACAAGCAGGGCAACTGGCCGGTCCACCTGATCGGCAACTCCATGGGGGGCGCGGTCAGCGTCAAGGTCGCCGCGCGCAGGCCTGACCTGGTGCGGTCGCTGACGCTCATCTCACCAGCCCTGCCGGACCTGCGGCCGCGACCGCTGCCGTTGCGGCTGGCGCTCGTCGCGATGCCCGGAGTCGGCCAGATGCTCATGAACTGGCTGGCTCGTCAGCCCGCCGACGTCAGGGCGGAGCTGTCCATCAAGGATGTGTTCAACGAACCCGACGACATCCATCCCGACCGGCGCGAAGAGGAGATCGTCGAGTTGCTTCGGCGCGACGGCCTTGGCTACGCCGACAAGGCACTGATGTCGTCCGCCAGGAGCCTGGTCGTCGAGTTCTTCAAGTCCGGGCTGACGTCATTGTGGCGGGACGCGGTCAGGACCAGGGCGCCCGCGCTCGTCATCTACGGCAGTCACGACAAGCTGGTGAACCCGGTCATGGCGGCCAAGGCGGCGCGGGTGTTCCGCGGCGGGAAGGTGATCGTGCTGCCCGGCGTCGGCCACGTCGCGATGATGGAGCGGCCGGCCCTGGTAGCCGCGGAGATCCGGTCGTTCCTCAACGTAACCGCCGCCGCTCGCAGCGCCCGCTGCGCGTGACAGCGCGACTCTGCTTGTCGGCTCATGCGCGCCTTACTGGGCCCGAAGGCGAGCGGGAAAGCCCTGCGCGAGCGAGCCGAAGGCGAAGCCGGAGGCGAGAGCGCGCGAGCGAGCCGAAGGGGCGCGGCGCCGCGCTAACTGAGGAGCGCGGTTTTCGCGACGAAGGCAGGCGGCGCCTAAGAGCGCCCCGGAGGCGAGCGGGAAGGGGAGGCGGCGAGTGGGGGCACGCAAGAAGGCCGGGATACTCGGCGGCCAGGACAGCCTCGCCGAGAGCCTTGGCTATGCGGTCAAGCGCCGGCTGCTTGGCCCGCCCCTGGTGAACGAGCAACTGTCCGAGG
>JASIBM010000152.1 GCA_030045175.1 Streptosporangiaceae bacterium
GGTCCTGACCACGGTCATCGGCGGCAACGCGATCCCGTGCTGGCGGAGCAGGCCGGCGCTGCGCTCGGCGGACCAGACGGCCGGTCCGGCCGAAACGGCGCCTGCGGCCTGGCCGTCAGCGCTAGGCGTGGGTTCGGCGACCTCGCCGTCGCCAGCCTCGCCCGGCCAGGCGAGCGCCCGCGCCAGCGCGCAGGCCAGCCGCTCGGCGGTCGGCAGCACCGGCACGCCGCTGCGCTTGAGCCGCTCGACCGGCTCGGAGTCGCTCAGCGCGAACGCGGACTGCACGAGCACGGGGCACCCGGACCCGTGCAGCTCGGCGAGCTCGGCGGCGCAGGCGATCTCGGCATCAAGCATCCGCGGGTAGCCGCCGAACAGGCCGCCCACCACGATCACGTCCACGTCCTCGTCCTGGGCGGCGAGCCGGGCGCAGCGGGCGAGCAACGTCGGGTCGTCTTCCACGCCCCCCGCCGTGTCCAGCGTCAGCGGGTTGCGCGCCGGGGTGCGCGGCGCGTTCTGCGGAATCAGCTTGTCAAGCTCGGCGCGGGTCTGCGCGGACGGCGCCGCCAGGGCCAGCCCGGCTCCGGTCAGCGAGTCGATCGCGAGCACCGAGTCTCCCCCGCCATCGGTCAGCACCATCGCACGGGCAAGAGCCCTGCCGGGAACCCGGCCGCGCCCGCGCACTCCGCGTACCCCGCCGAGCACGGCCAGCAGGTCCGTCATGTCCGAGGTGGAGTCCACCCGGATCGCGCCTGCGTCGTCGAGCACCGCCTGCCAGACCTTGCCGTCGGAGGCCAGCGCGCCGGTGTGCGTGGCGATCGCCGAAGCGGCCTGCGCGGACCGCCCGGACTTGAGCACGACCACCGGCTTGCCCGCCGCCCGGCAGGCGGCCAGGCCGTCGCGGAACTGCTCGCCAGCGCCGCGCAGCCCCTCGACGTACAGCGCGACCATCGCCGACGCCGGGTCGGCGGCGAAGTAGCCGAGCAGCTCACCAAGGCCCACGTCGATCTGGTTGCCGACGCCGACGCAGGCGGAAAAGCCCACCCCGGCCTGCCTGGCCTGCTCGTACAGGGCCACCACCACGTTGCCTGACTGGCTCAGCAGCGCCACGTCGCCGGCCGGGACGTGCTCGCGCGGGGTCAGGTTGATCCCGTCGGCCGCGACGAACATCCCGAACGTGTTCGGGCCGAGTATCCGCATCCCCGCCGCCCGGGCGCGGTCGGCCATCCGCCGCTCGGCCGCCAGGTGCTCCCCGCCGAGCTCGCCGAACCCGGCCGCCGTGATCAGGACGGACCGCACGCCCAGGTCCGCGCACTCGTCGATCAGGCCGGGCGTCATCGACGCGGGCCGCGCGAGCACGGCGAGGTCGATCGGCCGGTCGATCTCGGCGAGCGCAGGCACCACAGTGACCGCAGGCAGCCCGAGGTCGCCGACGGCCGGATTCACCCCGTACAAGGTGCCGCGATAGCCCGCGCGGTGCGTGTACTCGAGTATCCGCCTGCCCCACTTCGCCGGGTCCCGCGACGCGCCGACCACGGCGATCACCCGCGGGCGCAGCAAGGCGTCAAGGCCTGAGCGCGGGCCAGCGCCAGCGGCAGTCCCGGCGGGACCCGGCTCGGCGGTACCTGACTCAACCGGCATTGCGAACGCAAGCTCGCTCACGAATGTTGCTCCTAATGGCTGGTCAAACGCGCGGGCATGGCAAACAGACCAAGGTAACGCATGGAAATCACGACGCGCACCACGCCCGCGCCGGGCCGACGAGGACGGCACTGATGCGGATGTGCACCGGGGTAGCCTATTGGTACGCTCCGCAGGGTCGCCTCTCGCTGGATGCGACCAGCCCGGCGCTCGGGGCGATGGCCATCGCCTTGCGATCAAGCAACCCAGCCTCGGCCGACGCTAGCTCTACCCGAAACGATCAAGGCAGTAACCCGTGACGAACATCAGCGAGCGCGTGACCAATACCGACGAGGCCGAGGCCGTCGTGAGCTACCAGGTGACCGACGGCATCGCGGTGATCACGCTCAACCGGCCACACCGGCTCAACGCGGTCGTCCCTGAGCTGGTCGAGGGCCTGTGCACCGCCCTGAACACCGCGCGCGCCGACCAGGTCGGCGCGTGCGTGCTCACCGGCGCAGGCCGGGCGTTCTGCTCCGGCCACGACCTGAAGCAAGAGGCAGAGCCGATCAGCGAGGACGAGGATCGCAGGCGGCTCCAGCGCGTCCAGGACGTGACCCGCACGGTTCGTCAGGCGCCGTTCGGTGTCATCGCGGCCGTGCACGGGTACGCACTCGGGGCGGGCTGTGAGTTCGCGCTTTGCTGCGACCTGATCGTGGCCAGCAGGGACGCGATCTTCGGATTTCCCGAGGTCAGCGTCGGGCTCGGGGTGACCGGCGGGATATCGCGCCTGCTCCCGCTGACCGTCGGCCCGGCCAAGGCGAAGGAGCTCGTGCTGCTCGGCGAGCGGTTCAGCGCGGCGGAAGCGCTCAGGCTCGGCCTGATCAACCGGCTGACCGAGCCTGGCGAGCAGCTCGCCGTGGCGACGGAACTCGCGGTCACGCTGCGCGACCGGCCCCGGCGGGCCCTCGCCAGGGCCAAGCTCGCCCTCGACCTCGGCCCTGAGCACGGGATCGAGGCCGCCTACGAGGCCGAGATCGCGAACGCGCTCGCCTTGCACAACGCGCCAGATGCCACCCAGGCCGCGGCGGCGTTCCAGCGCCGCACCTGACTAGGCGAACAACTAAGTAATTAAGTAGGAGAAGATCCGATGTCGCAACGCTTCCGCGTAACCTACGCCACGCTGTCGGCCGACAACGAGGACCTGCACGCCGCCTATGACGACGGGCTGCGGCTGGCCAGGTCCTGGTTCGGCGAGACGATCCCCGCCCGCGTCAACGGCGAGCCGCGCACCGACGGCCCGACGTTCGACGTGATCAGCCCCGTCGACCAGAGCGTGCTGTGTCACGTGCACGAGGCGACCAGGGCCGACATCGACGACGCGGTCGCCGCCGCGGCCGCCGCCGCCCCGGCCTGGGCGGCCACGCCGTGGCGGGAGCGGATCGCCCTGCTGCGCGCCGCCGCCGACCTGATCAGCGAGCGGTCCAACGAGCTCGCCGCGCTGATGAGCATGGAGGTCGGCAAGAACAGGCTCGAGGCACTCGGCGACGTCGAGGAGACCGCCGACCTGATCCGCTACTACTGCAAGGCGATCGAGGACAACGACGGCTTCGCCCGCCCGATGGACACCCTGTCGCCGCGCGAGAAGACCAGGAGCGTGCTGCGCCCCTATGGCGCCTGGGCCGTGATCAGCCCGTTCAACTTCCCGATGGCCCTGGCCGGCGGGCCGGTGGGCGGGGCGCTCGCGGCCGGCAACACGGTCGTGCTCAAGCCGAGCACGCAAGGCTCGTTCACCGCGGCCAAGCTGTCCGAGTGCCTGCGTGACGCCGGCCTGCCCGCCGGGGCGTTCCACCTGCTGCCAGGCGGCGACGAGGTCGGCAAGGCCGTGGTCGCTCACCCCGGCATCGCCGGCCTGACCTTCACCGGCTCCTACGAGGCTGGCATGTCGATACTGCGCGGCTTCACCGCCGCCTACCCCAGGCCGGTGATCTGCGAGATGGGCGGCAAGAACCCGGCGATCGTCTCGGCCAAGGCCGACCTGGACGTGGCCGCGGCCGGCGTCGCGCGGTCCGCGTTCGGGTACTCCGGGCAGAAGTGCTCGGCATGCTCGCGGGTCTACGTGCAGCGGGAGGCATACGAGCCCTTCTTGCAACGGCTGGCTGACCAGGCGACAAAGGCGATCGTGGGCGACCCGACCGAGCGGTCGGTCTTTGTCGGCCCCATCATCGACGGCGCCGCCGTCGAGCGGTTCGAGCGCGCGGTGGCGCATGCACGTGACGTCGGCCAGGTGGCGGCGGGCGGCGAGGTGCTGCGCGGCAGCGAGGGCTTCGGCCCTGGGAACTACGTGGCCCCGACGGTGGTGACCGGCCTGCCGGACGGCGACTGGCTGATGAGCACAGAGCTGTTCGTGCCGTTCGTGGCCGTCCAGCCGGTCGACACCCTGGACGAGGCCCTGACCTTGGCAAACGCCACCGAGTTCGGCCTGACCGCCGGGTTCTTCTCGGCGGACCAGGGCGAGATCGACGAGTTCCTGGCCAGGATCGAGGCGGGCGTGGTCTACATCAACCGCAGCGCGGGCGCCACGACCGGGGCCTGGCCGGGCGTGCAGCCGTTCGGCGGGTGGAAGGGCTCGGGCAGCTCGGGCAAGGCCGGCGGGGGCCTGTACTACGTCCAGCAGTACATGCGCGAGCAGTCGCAGACGGTGGTGGGATGATCATGCGGACCTCGGCAGAGCTCATCGCGCCCGCCTGGCTCGACCCGGCCAGGCCAGTGCCCGACATCCGGACCGCGCTGCCAGGCCCGCGGGCCAGCGAGATACTCAAGCGCGACCAGGCGGTCACCAGCCCGTCGCTGCCCAGGGCGTACCCGCTGATGCCGCGGCGCGCGTTCGGCGCGGTGATCGCAGACGCGGACGACAACCTGTTCCTTGACTTCAACGCCGGCATCGCGGTGAACTCCACCGGCCACTGCCACCCGCGCGTGGTCGAGGCGATCCAGCAGCAGGCCGCGCACCTGCTGCACTACTCGGCCAGCGACTTCTACCTGCCGATCTACTCGCAGATGTGCGAGGCGCTCGCCGCGACCGCGCCCATGACCGGGCCGGTCCGGGTGTTCCTCACCAACTCAGGTGCCGAGGCGGTTGAGGGCGCGCTGAAGCTGGCCAGGCACGCGACCGGCCGCCAGAACGTGATCAGCTTCTACGGCGGCTTCCACGGCCGGACCTACGGCGCGGTCAGCCTGACGGCGTCCAAGTCCAAGTACCACAAGGGCTTCGGCCCGCTGCTGCCAGGCGTGTACCACGCGCCGTACGCCTGCAACAGGCTCGACCCGGTGACCGGGGCGCGCTCGCACGACCCGGACGAGACGTTCGACTACCTCGAGAACGTGCTGTTCAGGTACGAACTGGAGCCGACCGAGGTGGCGGCCATCTTCGTCGAGCCGATCCAGGGCGAGGGCGGTTACATCACACCGCCCGCGCAGTGGCTGGTGCGGCTGCGCGAGCTGTGCGACGCCTACGAGATCTTGCTTGTCGCCGACGAGGTGCAGTCCGGCGTGGGCAGGACCGGCAAGATGTGGGCGATCGAGCTGGCCGGCGTGCAGCCCGACATCCTGCTCAGCGCCAAGGGGATCGCCTCTGGCCTGCCGCTTGGCGCGTTCATGGCCAGGGCCGAGCTGATGCAGGCGTGGTCGATGGGGGCGCACGGTTCGACCTATGGCGGCAGCCCGGTGCCATGCGCAGCGGGCCTGGCCACGCTCGAGGTGATCGAGTCGGAGAACCTGCTCGCCAACGCGACCGAGCAGGGCGAGTACCTGCTCGGCGGGCTGCGCGAGCTGTGGCGCGACTTCGATGGCCTGATCACCGACGTGCGCGGGGTGGGCCTGATGATCGGCGTGGAGTTCCGCACCGCGGCCGGCGCCGAGGCCGTGCAGCACGCGGCGTTCGAGCGCGGGCTGCTCGTGCTCGAGTGCGGGGAGAGCACCCTGCGGATCTCGCCGCCCCTGGTCATCAGCCGCGACCAGGCCGAGACCGGCCTGCGCCTCTTCGCCGACGCAATCGGGGCGGTGGCGGCCGCCAGCTTAGTTCACTGACCATGGGCTAGATCTGCCTGATGCGCAGGCCGCGCGTGATCGCGTCGCCGGCCGGGGCGCTCGCGACCCGGCCGAACCGCACGTGGTGCGCGCCAAGCAGGCTGATGAGCAGGCCAGGCTCGCCTGCACCAGCGTCCCCGGCGCCCGCCTCGTGGTCAACGCGCACCGTGAGGCCGCCGGCGCGCCACACCTGCTCGCCGGCGCTGTCGACCGCGGGCTCGAGCCGCCGCGCGGGCGCGAAGCCGACGAGGAGCGTTCCCGTGCCGGCGGCATCGGCCCTGATCTCGGCGTGCACTCCAAGCTCTTTGTTCAAAAAATAACCAAGGGGAAGCTGGGCACCAGATCGGCCGCGCGGCCCGGCTGCCGCGCGCAGGTACCGGCCCTCTGGCCGCGACGACAGGCCCCAGCCGACCGCGAGCACCCCGTCGCGGACGGAATAGGACGCGCCGGCGGACGAGCCCGCACCACGCCAGACGCCATCGGGGCCAAGCCGGACGGCGGCCTCATCGCCGCCCTGCTCGCGTACCGCGAGCACGCCGGGCTCCGCCTCGCGCACGTCGATGAACACGTCCTGGTCGGGCTCGTGCCAGCTGCCGGCCAGCTCACCCGCCCGCTGCCTGGCGACGTCGGCAGGCGCATGCGCGACGCCGCGCACGGCGTCGTAGCAGGAGCTGAGCCCGGCGCCCGAGCACAGCGCGTGCGCGACCGCGAACGCCAGGTGCGACGGGTAATGATCATTGCGGTTGGCTAGCACGCTGACGCCAACCCGGCCGGCCGGCACGTAGATCACCGCCGCCCGGTAGCCCGCCCAGGTACCCGAGTGCCACCAGGCAGGTTCGCCCCCGAGGTCGATCGCCTCGAGCCCGAGCGCGTAGCCGAGCTTGGTGCCGTCGGAAAGCACCTGGCGGGCGAGCAGCGCGTCGCGGACGTCGGTGCCGAGCACGGCGCCGTTCGCGATGAACCCGTGCCAGCGTGCGAGGTCGGCGATCGTGGTGACGACGGCGCCGTCGCCCACGACCTCCTCGGTCACCTCGCACCTGGCGAATCCGCCGCCGTCCGCGCGGGCCAGGTAGCCGGACGCGAGCCTCGGCACGATCACGGACACGTCATCGCGAAAGCACGTCGCGGTCATGCCGAGCGGGCCGAACACGCGGTCACGCGCGTAGGCGGCCAGGCCCTGCCCGGTCACCCGGCGCACGGTCACCGCCGCCAGCGCGTACCCCGTGTTCGAGTAAGAGAACGCGGCGCCCGCGGGGAAATCGAGCTCACGCTGGCCGGTGACCAGGTCCCAGAACCGGCCCTCGGTGATCCCAGCCACCGGTATCCCGGCGAGCTCGCACAGGGCGAAGTAGTCGCGCAGCCCGGCCGTGTGGGTCAGGCACTGGCGCACGGTGACGGGCTGGGTCAGGGCGAGCTCGGGCAGGTAGCCGCGGATATCGGCGTCCAGGTCGACGAGCTCGTCCCTGGCGAGCAGCAGCACGCAGGTCGCCGTGATGTGCTTGCTCACCGACGCTATGTCGAACGCGGTGCGCTCGGTGATCGCCGCGTCATGCTCGACCGATGCGCGGCCGGCGGTTGCCGAGGCGGCGAGCTCACCATCGGTGTAGACGCCGATCGCGATGCCGGGCTCTGCGGCGCCGACCAGTGGCCCGAGAAACGCCGCGATGTCCGGGTGCGTCATGACAGGAATCATCTCATCGGCCTAGGCCTGGAACGCCTGCCAGCGGGACGCCCATCGCGGCGCCATACGCTCATCCTTCGGGCGGAGTTTCCCGGTCGTTCACCACACCTGGAACCTCGACCACATAGGCTGCGCTAGCCGAGCGCGGGGTGAACGCCATGCATCGATCGTTGATCGAGGACTCGGGCCAGCGGCTAGAGATCCGGGGAACCACTGGCTCGGCGTTCGGCTGCCTGCTGTGCCTGGCACTCGGGTTCGCTTACTACGGCGCGAGCGGCGCGGTGAAGCGCTACCTCGCTGCGCACTGGGCTAGTCACGTGCACCTGCCTACGGGGCTGCTCCTCGCGGTTTACTGGGTGGGGGGAATCTTCGTGCTCGGCGCCTTGCTCGCGCTGACAAACCGGCTGCGGCGCCCGATCACGATCACGGCCGACGACGTCCGGCTGAGCCTGGGCCGGTACGGCCTGGCCGCGACCAACGGGGTGAACTGCCTGGCCGGTCCCTGGGCGGACTCGCGCGGGCGGCGCACGCGGGGCAGCGTTCTGTCACTGAACATCAACGGGAAGCCGGTGCGGATCGGCGCGAGGGGTCATGAACTGCCGCTCTCCGAGCGCGATGGCCCGGCGGCGACGTCGGTGCAGATCGAGATCGCCCCGGACGACTTCGACCGGCTCCGAGGGTTGCTGCGGAATGCGGCCACGGCCGGGATGGGGGGCGGGGCGGGGGGCGGGGCGGGAGGTGGAGCGAGGGGCGGGGCTGCCGCTAGGGGCCTGGCCGGTCCCTGGGTCGCCGATGTCGTGCCGGGCACCGTGGCCGACGGGCGTGCTGGCCCGCCTGGACCTGGCCTGGCCGACGCCCTTCCGCCCGGAGCCGGCCTGGCCGGCGCCGACCCGTCCGTCTTTGCGACCCCGGTCTGGCCAATCGCCCTGTACGAGCCGCCGATCAGGAGCATCCTCACGCCGAGGCTGGTCCGGCTAGGTTTCATCACGGCCGTGCTGTTGCTCGTCGCGACGGTCTTCGGGAGCGTCTCCGCCCCCGTGATCTTGCAGCAGCCGCTCTTCGACACCGGCGTGGTGTTGTCGCTGGGCCTGGGCTTCGCCTCGTGCGCCGCGTACATGCGACTGCTGGCGCGGAGCCGGCGGAACCCGATGGCTCCGGTGTGGACCCTGATCCCGCGCGCGGGCGTGGTGACCGTTCGCGACTACCGGGGCAAGGTGGTCGCGGTCGACCGGCCAGACTGGCAGCCGCACCACTACATCGAGTTCCACAGGGACGGCACCGACGTGTTCCCGGCGATGACCATCACGATCCGGCCGCTTAAGCCGATGCGCATCACGGTGACGACTCCGATCGGCTATCAGGTAAGGCAGAGCGGGTCGTATGTTCATCCACTCTGCTGGCCCGACTCGACCACCCCGATCAACGGGCACCTGCTGCGCGTCAGCGACGCCGACTGGCAGATCCTGGTCGAGGAGATTTCGTGACCGCGGACTCCCGTCCGCCCACCACTCGCCTCGTCTTACTTACTTATCGCGGACTCCCGTCCGCTTACTTATCGCGGACTCCCGTCCGCCCACCATCCGCCTCTCCTTACTACGAGCTCCCGTCCGCCCACCATCCGCCTCTCCTTACTACGGACTCCCTCCCGCCCACCACTCGCCTCGTCTCATTACACGGACTCCTGTATGCAGATGCTGCCGACGCGAGTCCGCGATCACGAGTAGCTGGCCTCGACGAGCCACTGGCCGTCTACGATGACCGCCAGCCAGGCGTTGCCATCGACGGTGACTAGCTGGAACCTGGCCTTCCTGTCAGCGCACGCCGGATCCCACCACCGCTCGGTGACCGGCCAGGGGCCGGTCCACGCGGTGACGGCGAGTGGTGGCCCATCGCCCACCGACAGCCACGCCGGGGCGGCAGACACTAGTCCGCGCCCGGTGATCGTCACCGGCTCCCCCGAGTCGTCGGCCACCCTGGCCGGGCGAGGCTCCGGGTAGACGGTGGCCGGCGCAGGCGGCGGGATTCTTCCTGGCCAAGGCCGGTCGACCGGCCTGACGGGTCGCTCGTCCCACCCGGCAGGCCGACCGCCCCCGGCAGGCCGACCAGACCCAGCGGGTCGCTCATCCCACCCGGCGGACCAGCCACCCCCGGTGGACCAGCCACCACCGGCGGACTGGCCACCCCCGGCGGACTGGCTACCCCCGGCGGACCGGCCACCCCCGGCGGACCAGCCACGCCCAGCGGACCGGCCACGCCCAGCGGACCGGCCACGTCCAGCGGACCGACTGGCTGGCCGCAGCTCACCGAAGGGGATGGCCAGCACCTGGTCACCTGGGCCGCGCCCACCGATCAGGACCGGCTGTCGCACCGCGTCATGGCCGAGCATCGCCTGGATCCTGATGGCCGCCCTGGCGACCCGGTCGCTGACCATCGCGTCGCCCCACAGACCAAGCTGGCGGCCCTGGTCGCGCACAAGCTGATCGGGGATAAGCCGCAGCAGGCAGATCCCACCCACCTGGGCGCCGTCATCGTCGTGTTCGCCGCCCGGCCCACCGCCAGCCCCGTCAGCCCCGCCGGGATCGCCGCCACGACCGGCAGACCGCCAGCCATCAAGCTGCCAGCGCACCCGTTCGGCCACCGCGAACTCGGTAAGCAACCCGTCGTGCCGCCACAACCGGGTGGTCTCCTGGCCGTCGGCACAGACCACCTGCACCTGCATCCGGACGCACCCAAGCC
>JASIBM010000153.1 GCA_030045175.1 Streptosporangiaceae bacterium
TCCTCAGTGACATCCGTGGCGCGATCCACAGTGCCATCCGTGGCGCGGACGTGCTCGCGCTCCCGGTCCAGGCAGACCACCGCGACGTCGTCGCTGGCCGGAGGGAGCCTGGCCATGGTCGAGTCGTCGGCAAGCAGCACCGCCATGGCGGTGTCGGCGATCATGAACGACAGCCGGTCGGCGGGCAGCGCCGGGTCAAGCGGCACGTAGCCGCCGCCTGCCTTCCAGATCCCAAGCAGCGCCGCCAGCCGCGGCAGCCCGGTAGCCATGCACACCCCGACCAGGACCTCGGGGCCCACGCCCAGGCCGCGCAGCCGCCTGGCGATCTGGTTGGCCTGCCTGTTCAGCTCCGCGTACGTCCAGCGCTCGGACTCGAACTGGGCCGCGACCGCGCCGGGATCGCGGGCCACCTGGGCCTGGAAACCTTCGTGCACGCAGATCGGGGGGACCTGCCCCGCCGTGTCGTTCCAGCCCTCAAGCTCGGCCCGCAGCTCGGTGCCGGTCAGCACGGGCAGCTTCGACAGCCGCGCCGACGGATCGGCCGCCACCGCGCGCAGCAGCACCTCCAGATGGCCGAGCAGCCGCCGCACCGTACCCGCGTCGAACAGGCGCGTCTTGTACGAGCACTCGAACCACAGGCCTTCGCTGCGGGCCTCGGCCAGGAAGTCCAGGTCGAACTTCGCCGCGTTGATGCCGACGACTAGGTCGCTGATGACAAAGTCGACGCCGGCGGCGCGGGCCGGCGTGGCGTCGCGCTCCGCGTAGGTCAGCGCGATCTGGAAGAGCGGCGGACGGCTCGGGTCGCGCTCGACGTGCAGGCTGTCTGCGAGCTTGCCGAACGGCAGGTCCTGGTGGGCGTACGCGCCGATCGTCGCCTCGCGGACCCGCGCCAGCAGCTCGGTGAACGTCGGATCGCCGGACAGGTCGGTGCGGATCGGCAGCGTGTTGACCAGGAAGCCGATCAGCGACGCAAGCTCCGGCCTGGTCCGGTTGGCGCTGACCGTGCCGACCACGATGTCGGTCTGACCGGTGTACCGGCACAACAGCGCCTGCAATCCGGCCATCAAGGTCACGAATAGCGTCGTTCGTTCTCTGCGGCTCAGCTCCCTGAGCCCATCGAGCAGGTCCAGGCCGGTCAGGTGCTGGGCGAGCCCGCCCTCGAAGCTGTCGATGAGCGGGCGCGGCCTGTCGGTAGGGAACTGGACCGTCTGATATCCGTCCATGACCTGCTGCCAGTACTCGGCGCTGGCCCGGGGGGACACAGTGCCACCCGGGGGCACCCCGGACCCCGATGGCCCAGAACCCCCCGAGAGCCCAGAATCTCCAGCGGCGCTGAGCCGGTCGCGTTCCCAGATCGCGTAGTCGGCGAACTGCACGGGCAGCTCGGCCAGGCCCGACGGCTCGCCGCTGGCCTGCTGCCGGTAAAGCGCGGCGAGTTCCCGGCAGAACACGCCGGCTGACCAGCCATCGAATACCACGTGGTGCACGACGACGAGCAGCACGTGCTGGTCGTCGGCCAGCTTCAGCAGCCAGGTCCGCAGCAGCGGGCCCTGCGGCAAGCTGAACGGCCGCATCGCCTCGGTGTCGATGAACTCGCGCAGCCGGGCCTGCCGCCGCTCCTGGTCAAGCCCGGACAGGTCAGCAACATCGAGCGGCGACGCCTTGGCCCGGTCGATCACTTGCACCGGCCGGCCGTCGGCACCTGGTACCAGCCGGGTGCGCAGCGCCTCATGCCGGACGACAAGCTCGTCGATCGCGCGGCCGAGCGCGGCCGCCGCCAGCGGTCCTGACAATCGCAACGCGAGCGGGATGTTGTAGGTCGGCTCGCCGGGCGCGAACCTGTCGATGAACCACAGCTGCTCCTGGCCCGCCGACGCGGGCAGGTCGGTGAGCCCGGCGGGGCGCCGCGGGATCTCGGCCGCGCCAGCCGGGTTCTCCCGGCCGCGCCGCAGGCGCGCGTTCAGCGCTTCTCGCTGCGAGTCTGTCAGCATTCCTGCGTCTCCTGCGTTCGGGTCGGATCTGATTCCGATGGCTCCTCATCGGATGGCGGACCCTCAGGCATCTGCGTCAGCCGGAACACGGGCGAGAAGAAGATCCACGCGATCGGCAACGTCATCGTGACGCACGAGATCACCAGGGCGGAGCGCAGGCCGACCGCGCCGCCGAGCACCCCGCCAGCCAGCATGCCGACCGGCGCTATGCCGAAAAGCAGCATGCGGTACGACGCGTTCATCCGGGCGAGCACCCGCTTTGGCGTGACGACCTGACGCACCGTGATCACGATCACGTTGTCGATGGTGAGGCTTACTCCGTAGACGAGCTGAGCGCTGACCATGACCACGACGGTGAGCGGGCTGGCGTTACGCGGGATGAGCAGGATCAGCGGCGCGGCGCACTCGCCGATCGTGGTAATGATCATGGTGCTGCGGAACCCGAGCGCCTTCCTGACCCGGCCGCCGGTGAGCGCCCCGATCAGGCTGCCCACCGCGGCGGCACCGATGACGAGGCCAAGCTTGAACGGGGTCAGGTGCAAGACCCTGATCGCGTACACCACGAAGACCGTGGTGAAAACCCCGAAGAACAGGTTCGTCGCCGCGCCCTGGGTCAGCAACCCGAGCAGCAGCCTGCTGCCGTAGACCGCGCGCAGCCCCTCGGCCAGCGACTGCCAGACCGAAGGCCGCTGGTCCGCTCTAGCAGGCTCGGGCTCCCGTTTCTTGATGGACAGCACGCCTGCCGCAGAGAACAGGTAAGAGACCGCGTCCACCGATAGCGTGATGGGCGCCGTGATCAGGCCCACGAGCAGCCCGGCGAGTCCTGGCCCGGCGATGCCGGCGAACGCGGTGCTCGCCTGGAGCTTGCCGTTCGCCTCCGGCAGGTGCCGCGGCTCCACCAGGGAGGGCACGTAGGACAGCGCGCCGATATCGAAGGTCATGCTCAGCGCGCCGGCCAGCGTGACCACGACATACAACAGGCCGATGGACAGCATGCCGGTGACGGACGCGATCGGCACCAGGCCGATCAGCACCACGTTGCCCAGGGCGCACGCGATCAGCACGGGCCGGCGTTGCCTGCGGTCCAGCCATACGCCTGCGAACAGTGATCCGATGATCACAGGAACGAAGCGCAGCGCGTTGAGCACGCCCACGTCGAACACCGAGGCCTTGAGCGTGATGACCGCGACCAGCGGCATCGCGAACAAGGTGACCTGGGTGCCGATCAGCGACACGCTCTCGCCCGCCCACAGCTTGGCGAAGTCCCTGTTGGCGAAGACGCTGTCACGGGCCTTGCGTGGCTGACCCGCCTGTCCCTGGGCGGCCTGCGCCACCTGGTCAGTAGCCATCGGCGTCGCGGTCCTTCCACTGGGTGGCGCCCACCTGCTTGGCGTATGCCTGCGCGATCTGCTCGCGACGCGGCTTGAACTGCGAGGTCAGCAGGCCGTTGGCAACGCTGAACCCGTCGGTCGCGATAATGACGTCCCTGACCTGCTCGTCCTGGCTGAATGTCGCGTTCGCGGCGGCTAGCCGCGCGGTGATGGCGTCGGCATCCGGCGGCTGGCTCGCGGGCGACACCACGGCCACCAGATAGGTCTGCGCCGGGCAAAGCACCACGCATTCCTCGATCGCCGGGCTCGCCTTCAGGTACTCCTCGATCGGCCGGACGATGATCTTCTTGCCATTATCGAGCACGATCACGTCGTCGGCGCGGCCCTGGATGAAAAGGAAGCCGTCGTCGTCCAGATAGCCGATGTCGCCGGTGCGGACCGTGCCGTCAGCCATGAAGACCCGCTCCGACTCTCCTGGCGCGGCGTATTCGTATCGGAGATTGACCGGGTACTCGCTCCAGACGCTGATCAGGCCGTCGGCGTCGATCAGCACCTTCTTGCCTGGCAAGACCTGCCCGACGCTGCCCTCGCGGTGCGCGCCCGGGTGGTTCTTGCT
The DNA here is from genome assembly GCA_030045175.1 of Streptosporangiaceae bacterium. Taxonomy (GTDB): domain Bacteria; phylum Actinomycetota; class Actinomycetes; order Streptosporangiales; family Streptosporangiaceae; genus Chersky-822. The sequence continues at coordinate 3,939 of JASIBM010000153.1, forward strand.
GACGATGCAGGTCTCATTGAGGCCGTAGCCCTCGTAGATAGGCATGCCGACATCGGCGAAGAACCGCAGTGTCGATGGCCGGGCCGGAGCCGACCCGGTCCACAGGTACCTGATCTTGTCGCCAAACAGCCGCCTGGCCGAGGCGCTCAGCGCCGCCGGGCTCCCTCCGCCGGCCCGCGACTCGATGTGCCTCCTCGCGGCCTCGTAGAAGCCGGGCACCCCCATGACCACCGTCGGCGCGGCCTTGCGCAGCGCGGCGAACGCCGTCTGGTAGGTGCTGACGGTTACGTCGTGCCCGTAGCGGAGCGCCGAGTAGATCCAGTACCGCTGCTGGAGCAGCGAGAGTGGCAAGAAGACGAACAGGTTGTCGTCGCCGCCGTGGCCGAACATCTGCTGGACCGCGCCGATGGAACTGTCGATGCTTCCCATCGTCGCGGCCAGTCCCTTTGGCTCCCCGGTGCTGCCAGAGGTGAACTTGATCGTCGTGACGTCGTCCGGCAGGTACGTCACAGGTGGCAACGGGCGTGTGGGGTCGGCGCCGGCGATCAGGCTGGCCACCTCGGCGATGGGCCGGACACGTGGCCGCCGGTGCCCGTTCTGAGCAGGCGCGCGCTCGGTGAACAGCACGGCGAGTGAGTAACGGTCGATCAGGTCGGTGCTATCACCGCGGTGCTGGCCCGGGGGGACACTCTGCTGGCCGGGGGGCACCCCCGAACCCCCGATGGCCCGGAGCCCCCCGAATTTGCCGGGCTCGAATCCGGCGGTCACGGCGCCGAGTCGCAGCGCCGCGAGGTCTAGCAGCACCCACTCCGGGCAGTTGTCCGCGAGGATGCCAATCCGGTCGCCCCGGCCGATGCCGCGATCACGAAGCGCGCAGGCGAGCCGGCCAGCCGCCGCGTGCAACTCGGCCAGGTCCATGGCGTGCGAGCCGTC
>JASIBM010000154.1 GCA_030045175.1 Streptosporangiaceae bacterium
TGCGCCTCGGCGGGCAACTGCGCCGCCGCCGGCGCCGACGGTGTCGTCAGCGAGAAGAACGGCACGTGGGGCACGGCGCCGGCGATCCCCGGCCTGGGCGAGATCGGCTTGGTGTCGTGCGCCTCGGCGGGCAACTGCGCCGCCGCCGGCGAGGGCTTTGTCGTCAGCGAGAAGGACGGCCACTGGGGCACCGCGCAGGGGATTGCGGGCCTGACGGCCCATGCCATCATCACGTCGCTGTCGTGCGGCCTGGCGGGCAACTGCGCCGCCGCCGGGTACACCAGCTCCACGCACGCCCGCGGCCAGGACCAGGGGTTCGTGGTCAGCCAGCACAACGGCGCCTGGGGCACGGCACGCAAGCTCCCCGTGGAGTTCGTCAACTCAGTGTCGTGCGGCCCGCCGGGCACCTGCGCCGCTGGCGGTACCGATCTGCTTATCCCCCGCCACCCCTACAGCCAGGCGTTCGTCGTCATCCAGATCAAGGGCCGCTGGGGGACAGCACAGGCGATCCCCGGCCTGGCGGCCCTCAACACCGGCCGCAACTCCGCGATCAACTCGGTGTCGTGCGCCCCGGCCGGCGGCTGCAGCGCCGGCGGTTACTACGCCGACCGCCACTCCGGGGACACCCAGGCGTTCGTCGTCAGCCAGGCACGCTGACCTCCCGGGTCCCAGTGCCCGGCCGGCCCGCGGCACCAGGCCCGCGTCGCGGAGGTGGCCGTGCGCGTCACCGCGGCGCCAAGCCGAAGATGCGTGATCTTGGCGACGAGGCCGTCAGGCAGGCGCTTTGCCGTCCGGGCGCACGGGCGGCCCGTTCGCGACGGCGCAGGAACGAGTATCCGGCGCAGCCGTGTGGCGTGGTGTGTCATCATCACGTGGTGCAGGTGCTGGCAGGGGCGCCCAGGTGGCTGGAGGCGTTCACCGCCGCCGAGCGGCCTGACCTGTGGGACGCCGTCCGCGAGGGACAGCTGTTCCGTGAGGTCTGGCCGGAGTACAACCAGCACGGCAACCTGACTCCTCGCTACTTCGGGCAGCTGATACCCAGGTTCGCTCATCTCCAGGTCTTGTTCGTCGACGGGCGATCGCAACAGGTGGCGGCGCGGGGCAGGGCCATCGCGTTCCGCTGGGACGGAACGCTGGACGATCTGCCTGACGGAATCGACGCCGTTGGCTTGCGGGGCGTCGATGACCCCGGGCCGGCCACCGCCCTGTCGGCCCTCGCCGCCGAGGTGGCCCCCGGCTACCAGGGCACCGGCCTGAGCGGGCTGCTGGTCCAGGCCATGGCGGCCATCGCCCGCGACGCTGGCCTGGCCCCGCTGGTTGCCCCCATCCGGCCGTCATGGAAGGACCGCTACCCGCTGATCCCCATCGAGCGCTACGCCACCTGGAAACGGCCCGACGGCCTGCCGTTCGACCCGTGGCTGCGCCTGCATCATCGCCTGGGCGGCACAGTGCTCCGCTCCGAGCCGCGCTCGATGCACATCACGGCGCCGGTGGCCGACTGGGAAACCTGGACGATGATGACCTTTCCGGACGACGGCAGCTACGTTTTCCCCGGCGGGCTGGCGCCCCTCGCCGTCGCCGGAGGAACCGGCGACTACTGGGAACCCAACATATGGGTGCGCCACGACGTATAGCCCCGGCGCGCATCGGGCAGTTATCGTAGTCGCTCCGGACGGCTCGATTTGGCGCGGTTCATTGTGTTAATGATCATGCTATTGGTTATTGCAGAATAGGTAATATGCGTGCGTCTTTTGCGTTATGACCCGGTGCGGACTGGATGATGAGCTGGCCATGATCGGTTTTGCGGGCGCGATCGCGCCATTCCGCCCGCGACGGCTATCCGGTGATAATGACCGCATGAGCCAGCCGCCGGAGTCGTACCAGGAGGAGATCTACCGCAGCGGGCTGGCCGACGTGCTGCCCGTGCTGCCCTGCGACCTGTCCGCGCTGGAGCACCTGGCCAGGGAGCGGATGGCGCCGCAGGCGCACGACTACATCGCGGGCGGTGCGGGAACGGGCGATACCATCCGGGCGAACGCGGCGGCGTTCCGCCGGTGGCGGATCGTGCCGCGGATGCTGACCGACGTGTCGGGCCCGTCTTATGCCTCGGCGGTGCTCGGCGCTCAGCTCGCGGTGCCTGTACTGCTCGCCCCGGTCGGGCTGCTGCGGCTCGCGCACCCGGACGGCGAGCTCGCCGTGGCCAGGGCCGCCCGGTCGCTCGGCACGCCGATGATCTTGGCGACTGCGTCCTCGGTCGCGATGGAGGAGGCAGCCGTGGCTAACGGCGGCGGGACGCGCTGGTTTCAGCTGTCCTGGCCCCGGGACAGGCAGGTCGCCGCCAGCTTCCTGCGCCGGGCCCAGGCGGCCGGGTTCAGCGTGCTCGTGCTGGCGCTGGACACGCGGCTGCTCGGCTGGCGGCCACGGGACCTGGATAACGCCTTCCTGCCATTCCTGCGCGGCACCGGCGTGCAGAACTTCCTCTCTGACCCGGCCTTCCTGGCCGGGCTCGGCGGGGCCGGCCAGGCCGCCGCGATCCAGCGGCGGATGCAGGTATTCGGCGACCCGTCACTGACCTGGGATGACCTGCCGTTCCTGCGCGAGCGGTGGGACGGGCCGATCGTACTGAAGGGCATCCAGTCGGCCGCCGACGCCCAGCGGGCAGTCGAGGCCGGGATGGACGGGATCGTGGTCTCCAACCACGGCGGCCGCCAGGTCGACGGGGGCATCGGCGCGCTCGACGCGCTGCCGCCCATCGTCGCGGCAGTCGGGTCGCGGACGACGGTGCTGTTCGACAGCGGCGTCCGCAGTGGCGCCGACATCGTCAAGGCGCTGGCGCTCGGCGCCAGGGCGGTCCTGATCGGGCGGCCGTACGCCTACGGCCTCGCCCTGGCCGGCGAGGACGGGGTCCGGCACGTGCTCCGCGCCCTGCGCGACGACTTCGAGCTCACGATGCGACTGGCAGGCTGCGCCAGCCTGGCCGACCTGAGCCCGGCCCTGCTCACCGCGCTGCCCCCGGCCGGCCAAGAACCCTGACCGTCATGACCGCAAGCCACTTAGTCGTGCCGGGCGGCGAAGCCCGCGATCATCATGAAGGCCCGCGCTTGTCGGAGGGCATCCACGCTGACCACCATGGCTCCCTGGGTGGACCGGGCGATCACGACGACGCCAGCGCCGGGGGTTCTCCCGGTGCTCGACCTGGGCACCGTTTGGCATACGCGTTTGCCCAGCCTGGGCCTGCCGTCAGCTGACTATGCCGGGCTGCGGAGTGTCCTCGGCCGCCAGGCGTGGGCGTGAGCCGGCGCCGGCGGCCGCGGCTTGCGCTTTGCCGCCTCTTTCGCGCCCGCCCGAGCTAGGTACCGCGCTATCTCAAGGTGGCGGAATTCGTAGACCGCGCCATTCTCGCGGAGCACGCCGCGCTGCATGTGAGCGTCGGTGAGAAATGCCATGAACCGCCACGGCAGTTCGCCCCGCAGGCTCAGCCAGACGCGCACTATCAGGAAAGACGGTGAGGTGGCGTGGTAAGCGCCGAACACGAGGCCGACGATGACGCCGGCCGACACGCCCACGCCGAGGCCGTCTTTGACCAGGAGCGGGAAACTGAATTTCGCATTAATTTCGAAAATGGAGGCCATACCGTCCCCCACGAACGCGAAGGCCGCCGCAGCAGCGCCCGCGGATAGCGCCGTCGTCCAGAAGGCGCGAGCATCACGGGACAGGGCAGCGGCAGGGCTGGCAATTTCTTGGTTGCCGACCTTTATGCCCAGGAGGCCGGTTGGCCAGGCAGCTATCGCACCTACCGCGGCCCCGAGTATCAGCCCGATCGCCAGGCTTTCCTTGAGCCCGGCGATGATCCCGACAGCGCTGCCGACGATGAGGCCGCCGCACAGCCCCATCGGCCAGGACCAGCGCCGCTCAGCGGCCGGCGTATCCCGGCCGATAAGCCGGACGATGACCGCCACGATCAGCGCGATACCTATTCCGTTCACGATGCCCGCCGGTAGCCCGGTTCCCACTCCTTCCAGGCTGCTCGCCGCGAACCCGCCGAACAGCCCGCCGACGAGCCCGCCCACAAAGGTCGTGGCGGCGCCGACGGCCAGCCCGACGCCTAGGGCCACGGGCAGCCCACTGACCGGCGACGCCGTATGGCCGAACCCGTGGCTCGCGAGCACTCCTGCCGCCAGGCCGCCGAAGATGCCGCCCACGAATCCACCGGTGACCCCCCTGATCGGCATAATGTCATCAGTCCTCATGAGCTTACCGCCGTCAGCCCTGACGGGCTTAGCGCCCTCAGCCGGGTCAGATCTGGATTTGCGGTTGAGCATTCGGAATGGCAGTCCGAGCGCGAGGCCAACAATCATCCCGGCACCGAGATTGATGCCGATACCGACTCCGACGTGAGCGCCGGTTCCAGCGACGATGGCTGCGGCGATGCCGCAGATCAGCCCGATCACCAGCGGCGCGAGCCAGGAGGAAACGGAACCGCGCAGCTCCCACCAGGCCAGCCCCGGCTTTTGGGCGAGGAAGATCAGCCAGCGCTGAGCGTCGTCGACCAGCAGGGGCGGCTTCTCCCACTTCTTCCGCGTCCTCTCATCAGGCCGGTAGGCGGCCTTGATGAAGGTCTCATAAAGGTGGTCCTTGATTTTCTCGGCGGTCGGATACGCCAGCAGGTCGACGGGCCTCAGGGCCACGTCCTCGCCGTGCTGCCAGTCGGGGTCGTTGTATATGGCGTGCGCGAGTGTAACGTTCAGCGGGGTGGTCAGCACCTCGCCTACCGCGGTCCCCGGGCCTAGTTTGCTCGTCACTGGCTCCCACTCGGCGCGGGCCTGCCGGTTGGGAGCGCCACGCTGCAGGTAGCCGGCGACCTCGGCTGGCTGTAGGGGCTGCAGATCGATGCCCGCTGCTGCGCGCAGTACCATCGTTCGCCTGCTAGGCCGGCCGGCGGCAGGCTCAGCCGCCTCCATGTACTCCTCCCTGCGGCAGGCCACAACCAGCCCTTCCGGGTGGTCGTCCAGCACGAGGTTGATCCGCCTTATAGCGTTGGGGCGGTCCCCGGCCGGTATCTCATCCAGCCCGTCCAGCAGCAGCAGAATCTTGTGCTCGTCAAGCAGCGCACGCCCGTAGCTGATTTTCTGGCCAGCTGTGCGCGCGCGCAGGATCGGGTAGTCGATGGCCAGCCGACGGTAGAGCCAGGTATGCAGATCCTCGATCTCGGGACGCCAGGAGGCCAGCGACACCAGGACAGGCACGGGATCGCCGGGCCGGCGTCTGGCCAACAGGCCCTGCAGCAGTTGAATCAGCAGCATAGTTTTGCCAGCGCCGGGCTGGCCCAAGACAACGAGCCGCCGCGTCGGAATCTGGTCGAGCACCGCGCATATCTCGTGGTAATCCGAGCCGACCAGCCGAGCTGGGGTTGCTGCCCAGTCAGACGGCTCTGCAGCTGCGTTCTCACCCGCCGTCCTGATCAGGTCATCCCAGGTCTCGAACCCCTCAGTCGCAGGCTGCCAGGACACGTGCAAGAGCTGCGACCCATGGTGGAACCCGCGCAGCCCGGTCTCTCTCTCCCACTGCTTCCGCACAACGTCTGCCAGATCCTCGGCGGCCTTTGACTGCCGGGCTAGGGGGACTGGCGGCTCAAGGTAAGAGTCCAGTGCTTCGAGCAGGCGATTGAGGTCGTAGTCGAATTCGCTGGAACGCAGTTCGTAGGCGTTCCTGCTCGCGAGCGAACCAAGGCTGTCCGGGAGTTGAGACGCGTCGGGCATCTGAGCCCCGTCGATCCGAACTGGAATGACACGAATACCGCGCTCCAGCGCCGTCTCGATTTCAAGCCGGACATAATCCGTGGCGCCATTCGATATTCTCTCATTAAGAATCGTAATCCAACTCGGATCAATGACGGCAAGGAGAACGTTGCAGGATTCGAGGGCAGCATTGATCTGCTCGACGAAATTATCGCCATACTCAATGTAGGTGACATCTAGGAAGACTTGCCTGCGCCCGTATCGGCCTATCAGCCGTTCGGCCAGAAGCCTAACTACATAACCAGCATTCTCGCGGTGGTAGCTAATGAAAACACTACCGGCGACTGCTCCGGAGGCCCGCGCCACGACCCCCCTCACAGAACCCGACACTCAGCACAACGGGACGATTTGCGTCGGCGTGGCTCACCTATCGCGCCCGAGCCCGGGGCTGCCTCGCGGTGCCCGGATTCGACGGCGTGCCGGTACGCGGAGATGGCACCGTCCGCATCCCCCAGGCTCATGCCTAGCTGCACGGCGGCCATCGGACCAGTCGTGCCCCCAGATCACTCAACTCACCCGACTCCCTTCCAGGGCCGCGGATATGGATGCATCGACTTGCTGATCTTGAGGTTGCTCATGCAGCCTGGCCCGCTGCATCGGCAAGATGCGCGACCCCTCCGGGTATCAGCCTGCCGCGACGGTCTACCGAATCTCTACCGGACTAGGTCGCGGCCAAGGTTGATATGTGCATCGGCTGACCCGATACTGAACGGCCCTGTGGCGCTGGCAAGTGCTCGTCAGCCGTCGGCCGGACCGCCGAGCCAGCGGGTGAACCAGGAGCGGGTGCGTTCCAGGACGTCGATCTTGTGGGCCCGCTCGGCGAACGAGTGGTTCTCGCGCGGGTAGATCACCAGCTCGTGCTCGGTGCCGAACTGGATGAGCGCCCGGTGGAAGTACATCGCCTGGCCGACCGGGACGTTGGTGTCGTCCTGACCGTGCAGGATCAGCACTGGGGTCGTGACTTTCGCCGTGTAGGAGATGGGGCTGAGCTGGTCGTGGCGGTGCGGGCCGGGTCCCTCCCAGCCGAAGCTGCCACCCAGGTCGGCTTCTGCCCGGCCCTGCTCGCCGACGCCGACCTGCATGGCCCAGTCGGCTATGCCCGCGCCCATCAACGCGGCGCGGAACCGGTCGGTCTGGGTGACTGCCCAGGCGGCCATGAACCCGCCGTGGCTCCACCCGGCGATGCCGAGCCGGGCGGGGTCCGCGACGCCGTCAGCTACCAGCTCGTCGATGCCTGCCACGATGTCGGTCCACTCGTCCTGGCCTACGGCGCGGACCACCATTTCGGCGAACGCCCGGCCGTGTCCCTGGCTGCCGCGGGGGTTGGGGTGGAACACCGCGTAGCCGGCAGCAGCGAGCCACTGGCCCCACGACCACCACGACGCCATGAGCTCGTCGGCCCACCGGCCATAGGGGCCGCCGTGGATCACCGTCACCAGGGGGAACGGGCCGTCCGCCCGGTCCCGGCCCGGTGGCAGGACCAGCACGCCGTCTAGCTCCAGGCCGTCGGGCGCTCGCCAGGACAGCCGCTCCTGGGTTCCCCAGGCGATGCCGCGCAGTCCCGGGCGGGTATCACTGACCTGGATAAGGCTGCCGGGCGGGCCGGCGCTGACATCGCAGGGCGCGTAGGCGGTGCTCGCCAGCACCGCGATCGCCCTCGCCTCGTCGCTGACGCTCAGCTCGCCAGCCCGGCCGGCCCAGCCGGTCACCCGCCGGAACGACAGGTCCGCCGGATCCAGCCGGAACAAGGCGGTGTCCAGCCCCTCGGCGAACAGCGCCAGCGGCGGGCCGCCGGCGACCTGGACGAGCTCGTCCGGGCAGGCAGTCATGCCCGCGGTCAGCTCGCGAGGCTTGCCCGCCGCAGTCCCGTCCGCTGCGACGGCGACATCGAGCACGACCGCGCCGCAACCGGACGGCCCGAAGGCCAGCCAGGCCACATGCCATCCGTCAGTGCCCTGCCACCAGGCGGGGCACCGCGCCTCAAGCCCCAGCCGGCCCAGGTCCATGGCGGCACCGCCGTCCAGGCCGACGATGTGCAGCCGACTGGTGAACGCTCCGGGCTCATACTCCGGGCAGTCCCAGCTCACCACCGCCAGCGGCCCGCCGTCCGGCCGCTGCGCCACGCCGACGACGTGCCGCCCGGCGAGCCCGGCCGCCACGGTGAGCTCGCCAGAGGCCAGGTCGAGCAGGCGCAGGCGGTGCCACAGCCAGTGCTGGCGCGCCACGCGCTCCGACCACGCCACCGCGTCGTCACCCTCGCCCTGGCGGCGCTCGTCGTCTTCGGTCAGCTCATCGCCGGCCACCACAGCGACCAGCCACCCGCCCGCCAGGGGAGCCAGCCCGGAGATCTCACCGCCCCAGCGCAGCACCGTCCCGGCGTCTCCGGCCGGCCCGCCGGCGGTGACCCGCAGACGGCACAGCGTCCCATCAGCGAGATAGAACAGCCAGGCCGAGTCCACGGACCAGCGCGGCAACCTGACCCGCGCGCCACCGGCCAGCCTGACCGGGACCCCGCCCCCGCCGACCGGCGCGAGCCACAACTCGCTGACCCCTTGCCCGCGCACGCCCGCCGCAGAGGTCACCCAGGCCACCCAGCGGCCGTCAGGCGAGATCACCGGATCAGCCGCCTCCGCACCGTCCACCATAAGGCCCGCGGTCAGGCCACCCGCTCCCTCGCTTACCACGCTCACCCGGACAGTCTGCCCCCTCACAGCGCCCACACGAGCAGCTCACAGCCAGCCGCAGGCCAGCCCGCGATGCCGCACGCCGCAACCCAACCGCCCGACCGGGGAGGCCCAGCCACAAGCAGCCCGGATCCAGTCATGGCCGGCCACCATCGCCGCTCTTTGGCCCTTGTAGGGCTCGGCTGAGATCATGCTGATGTCTAGCGGCCCGCAATCACGATCCACCCAGTGTCCTGAGTTACTAATTCGCCGATAGCTGCCTATGGGTCTTATTTTTTCTTTCGCCAATAAGGGCAGGAATGGGCTTGTCCTGCGTAATCGGATATTTTTTACTTGCGGTCGTTGCCTTAAGCAGCCTTACCTGTTCAGTCTTCAGATGACTAAAAGAGCTTCTCAGGTAAGGCAGCAGCTCGTCTGCCGGATAGTAGGGAACTTCAGGTATGCGCGCATCTTTAGGCCCGCGCTTCCAAGTGGCGAGCTCTGCTCTTAGCGTATGAACGTGACTGCACAAGTCGATCAAGCAGTTCGGCATGTCGCTTGCTCCGGGGTGGCCGTTGACTGCCTCGGCGATAAGCAGATCCGATCGGTTGGAGATAATGCTGACCATCAGTTCGTTTATGGGCATGAAAAGAGTCGTGACCCAATGATGCCAAGCAGCTATGGCTTCAGAGGACGGTGACGACTCGCTGCTCCAGAAGGAGCGATCCGCTTGCGGATTGTAACGCCGGATGAATATCTTGTAAGCTTGCTGGGTTGCCTCCACGTTCGCCAGCATCGGGCCATAAAAATACCTCAGCTGGTCGTTGACAAAATCCAATTGAGCCTTTAGCCTGTCTCTACGGACCTTGAAGTAAAGGGCCGCAGCAGAAGTGATTGCGGTCGCTAGAATGCTCGCAATTAACGTCCAGATGGCACTTGTCATTCGCAGCTCCTTCTCGGATTATCCTGTCGCTGCCCTGGGACGCCGCCGCCGCGACCATCAGCACCTGCCCGTCGCACCACCAGCGAGCCGATCCCCGCTCGCACCCATCCTCCCGCCACCCTGCCAGCTTCCCCCCAGAACCGCGGAATGCCGCCGCGACGCTAGTAACATGGGCAAAGCCTACAACTAGGGCAGTGTATCGCCCTAGGCGCCATTCGCCCTGCTCGCCGATCCAACCCGGTCAAGTTATGTTGCCTCCGACCGAAGACAAACGCATGGCGTGGGCTTCGCGATTAGACCGGGCGGATAACGAGACAGAACTGGCGTATATGCGCAGATCCTTGGCGCCGCGACGCTGATCAGCATAAACAAATAATCGGCGGTCGGTCGCGAGCCAGGGTCTTTGCAAAGTCGAAGGCCTGCCGGGTCCTGTGAGGTCAAGATCCAATGCCACTTAGGCTATCTCGATCATGCTCGCGACCTGGGTGCTCACGTCTTTAGCTCGGTCCCGCCGGCAACGCCCCGGCCCCTGTCAGCAGCCATCGGGAATTCCGGCGTCGGCGAGCCCGCGCCGCCGCAGCCAGCCGACGCACCGCAGCCAGCCGACGTCACGGCACGGTCCCGCCAACCACGCCCGGTTCATCACCATCACCCCTTTCATCCCACCCGTCTCGCCACCGCCGACCTGGTCAATGTGCCATCCACCCGGCCGGACCGGACCGATCCGCCTGTGAGTATGGGGCGTGTCGGTACCGGCCGTGGTGGCTGGTTTCGGTCAGTGTTGGTGCCGGTAGTGCCGGGTGACCCGCAATCTGCCTGACCGCCCTGGTGGCGTGTCTTGTGAATGACTTGTCCCTGGCGCTGCCGGCACCGGCCTGGTGCCCCTTGCTGGCCTGATCAGGAGCTTGTCCGGCGTTGCGCC
>JASIBM010000155.1 GCA_030045175.1 Streptosporangiaceae bacterium
GAGCAGGGCGTCGAGGTCATCGCGGTCGGTCACGACACCAGCTATCCGGTGACGGAAATGGGCCCGGCCGACGTTCGTGGTATAGCACAGATCGGCGACTTCGATGTCGGACCGGCCGGCCAGCGACTCCTGATAGCGCCGGAGTTGCCCGGCGAGCGACGGGATCGTCTTCGCGGAGATGGTCAGCACATGACCGCAGTGCTGCCGAGGGGGGACGACCCCCCAGAGCCCCCCGCTGTGCTGCCGAGGGGGGACGACCCCCCAGGGCCCCCCGCTGTGCTGATCAGGGGGGGCGACCCCCCAGTGCCCCCCGCGGTCAGGCTCGGTCGCCTGGGCCGGGGGCGTTGCCGTAGCCGGCGCCTGCTCCAGGACGGCGCAGGCTATCGTTCCTGCGAAGCCGAACGAGTTCACAAGCGCCCGGCGGATGCCGGCCCGCCATGGCTGTGATCGGGCCGGAACCCGGACCGGCCAGGTGTCCCACGCGATACGGCTGGACGGCTGGACGAAGTTGAGGTGCGGGAACACGGTGCCGTGCCGTATTTGCAGCACGGTCTTGAGCACGCCACCGATACCGGCCGCGGCCTCCATGTGCCCGATATTGGTCTTGATCGAACCGACCAGGATCGGGTCCTGCAGGCTGTGCGACTGCCCGAACACCTCCGCGATGGAGGCCATCTCGATCGGGTCGCCGAGTGGTGTACCAGGGCCATGGGCCTCCACGTACGAGATGTCGCCCGGCTCCAGCCTCGCGTTGGCCAGGGCGGCGCGCATGAGTGCTTCCTGCGCGACGCCGTTGGGGGCGAAGAGCCCGGCGCTCTCGCCATCCTGCCTGACCGCGGTGCCGCGGACCAAGGCGAGCACGGTGTCGCCGTCCCGCTCGGCGTCACTGAGCCGCTTGAGCACGATCACCGCGCAGCCTTCGCCACGGCCGTAGCCGTCGGCGGATTCGTCGAATGCCTTGCACCGCCCGTCGGGTGCCAGCGCCTGCATGTCGGAGAGCATCATGTTGCTATAGGGGTGATGGATGACGCCGACGCCGCCGCACAACGCGAGCTCGCACTCCTGGCCGCGCAGGCCGTTGACCGCGAGGTGCAGCGCGACCAGCGACGAGGAGCAGGCGGTGTCCACCGACATGCACGGACCCCGCGCGCCTAGGAAGTACGACACCCGTCCCGCCACCGCAGCGCTCAGCACCCCGCCGGCCAGGTAGCCATCCATATCCTCGGCGGCGAGTGCTCCGATCTGCCACGCGTAGTCCACGGAGCTGGTGCCGAAATAGACCCCGACATTGGCGCGCTTCAGTCGCATGGGATCGATATTGGCGTTCTCAAGCGCCTCCCACGAGATTTCCAGGGCCAGGCGCTGCTGCGGGTCGATGCACCGTGCCTCTTTAGGCGAGATGCTGAAAAACAAAGCGTCGAATTGATCGATGTCGGTCAGGTATCCCCCGATGGCTGAACTTATGCGGCCCTTGCCATTACCGTCGGCATCCGAAAATTCGGCAGCATTCCACCGGTCCGAGGGAATGGGCGCGGTAGCCGACTTCCCGGAGCCGAGGTATTCGGTTAGGTCGCCGAGGGTATTGTTGCCGCCGGGCAGGCGGAGGCCAATTCCCACGATCGCAATGGGTTCGTGCTTTTCCATCATCAGTCGTTCAATACGCGACTCGTACTCGCGGATGGTCTCGCGCGCGGAAATCAGCTCAGCCTCGGTAATCACGAGAGCTAGTGTGCCCGCTGTCCCTGATGCGCGGCTGGCCGGCCGCTGACACGTCGGCAGATCAGGACGCTGTCAGCGGGTAATCAGAGGTTAATGCGAGTATTCCGGGCAGGCAGGATAATCATCCTGGAGCGCATTCAATAGCCGATCCATCTGGAAATGACAGGTGACCACCTCAACCATCAGCTCCCGGACTCCGCGGCGTGGCGCCGAAAGCGATCCCCGCGAACCGGCCCTTCGCCTGGGTCGCCTCCTTGACCGCGATTCCGTGGTGCCGCTGCATGAGCGGGACGCCAGTGGCGTAACGGCCGTGCGGGGGCGGATCGCCGGCCAGAGTGTCATCTCCTACTGCACCGACGGGGCCAACATGGGCGGCGCGATGGGCTCAGCGGGTTGCGACAAGATCGTTGCGGCCATCGAAACGGCTCGGTGTGAGGGCTCAGCAGTGATCGGCCTGTGGCATTCCGGCGGCGCGCGCCTTGCGGACGGCGTCGAGTCGATGGACGGCGTCGGACGGGTGTTCGCCGCGATGGTCGCGGCCTCTGGGCATGTGCCGCAGCTATCGGTCGTGCTCGGGCCGGCGGCGGGAGCAGCCGCCTACGGCCCGGCGCTCACCGACATCGTGATCATGTCGGCGGCGGGCCGGATGTTTGTCACGGGTCCCGACGTGGTGCGCGCCGTGACAGGCGAGCAGGTGGACATGGACACCCTTGGCGGGGCCCGCGCGCATGGACGCGAGTCTGGCGTCGCCCATGTGGTCGCGGACTCCGAGACTGACGCGTACCAGAAGGCCCGGCATATAGTGCAGCTTCTCGTCTGTCCCGGCGCATTCAACCTCGCTGACGCCGATGATGGCAAGGACCTGCGGTCCCTGCTGCCGGAATTGCCGCGCCGGGCTTACGACGTCAAGCCACTGATCAGCGCGCTTCTCGACGAGGCAGACCCGCTGGAAGAGCTGCAACCGGGCTGGGCCGCGAACGTCGTCATCGGCCTCGGGCGGCTGGCCGGCCGAACCGTCGGGGTGGTCGCGAACAATCCGCTGCGCAAGGGTGGTTGCCTGGACTCCCTGAGCGCGGAAAAGGCCGCACGGTTCGTCCGCATGTGCGACGCGTTCGGCGTGCCACTGCTTGTCATTGTCGACGTGCCTGGCTACCTGCCTGGCGTTGGCCAGGAGTGGGGCGGCGTGATCAGGCGCGGCGCCAAATTGCTTTATGCGTTCGCTGAGGCATCGGTCCCACGGGTCACCCTGATCACGCGCAAGTCCTACGGCGGCGCGTACATCGCCATGAACTCTCGCGCGCTCGGCGCGACCGCGGTATACGCCTGGCCGGACGCCGAGGTCGCGGTGATGAACGCGGAAGCAGCGGTCGAGATCCTGCACAAGAAGCAGCTCGCCGCGGCCCCAGGCGGCGAGCGGGAGCTACTTCGACGCCGCCTGGTCGATGAGCACGCGTCCAGGGAGGCCAGAGTTGCCCGGGCGCTGTCGCTTGGCGTGGTCGACGGCGTGATCGATCCCGCGCACACCCGTCGCAAGATCGCCGAGGCCCTGGCCGCAGCGCCTGCTACCCGGGGCGAGCACGGAAACATCCCGCTGTGAGGTTGTCCGGCCAAACGGTTCGAGCACGTGGAAAGGAATGACATGGACGCGATGACCGAGGCTCTGCTCGCCGGGGCTGGCCCCGAGCGGCTGGAGCGAGAAGAAGTGCCTGGCGAGTACCTTGCCGCACACTTGCGGGTCGAGGACATGGAGATGTTCGGCGACGCCGAAGACAAGGATGTGCGCAAGTCGCTGCACGTCGGGATGGTGCCGATGCCAGAGCTTGCGCCGGACGAGGTGCTTGTCGCTGTGATGGCCAGCGCGATCAACTACAACACCGTGTGGTCGGCGACGTTCGAGCCGATGGCCACCTTCAAGTTCCTCAAGCGGCTCGCACGGACGGGCGGATACGCGGCGCGTCACGACCGGCCATACCAGGTGGTGGGGTCCGACACCGCGGGGATCATCGTAAGGGCGGGCGCCGGGGTGCGCCGGTGGCGTATCGGGGACCACGTGGTGATCAGCCCCATCTACGTCGACGATCAGGAGCCCGCGACGCATGCCGACGGCATGCTCGGCGGCGGGGCGCTCGCGTGGGGTTATGAGACGAACTTCGGCGGGCTAGCTCACTACGCGGTAGTGCGTGCGAACCAGCTCATACCCAAGCCACGTCATTTGACTTGGGAGGAGGCCGCATGTATTTCGCTTTGTGCCGGCACGGCATACCGGATGCTCGTCAGCCGCCAAGGTGCCGGAATGAAGCAGGGCGACATCGTCCTGATCTGGGGAGCACTCGGCGGGCTCGGCGCGTATGCGGTTCAGCTGGTGAAAAACGGCGGCGGAATCCCAATCGGGGTGGTCAGCTCTGAGAGCAAGGCCCGGCTGCTGGGCAAGCTCGGCTGCGATGTAGTCATCAACCGCCGCGAGATCGGCATGGGCGGTGACGCCTGTCCCACCCCGGACCAGGTGATCGAGCTCGGCAAACGGCTCGGAGGGGTCATCAGAGCCAGGGTCGGCGAGGATCCGCATATCGTCTTCGACTACATCGGCCAGGCCACATTCGGAACCTCAGTCTTCGTTGTGCGCCGCGGCGGGATGGTGGTCACCTGCGGTTCCAGCACGGGATACCAGCACCAGTTCGACAATCGGTATCTCTGGATGAACCTGAAGCGCATCGTCGGCAGCCACGGGGCGAACCTGCAGGAGCAGTGGGAATGCAACCGGCTGGTTAGCCTCGGCAAGCTTATGCCGACTCTTTCCGCGGTCTATTCCCTTAGCGACGTGGGGGACGCCGCGCGTGCGGTCCAGGAAAACGCGCACGTCGGCAAGGTGGGAGTCCTTTGCATGGCCCCCGAACGAGGGCTCGGCGTCACCGATCCTGTGCTGCGCGCGGAGCTCGGAGAAGACCGGCTGAATCCGCTGTGCGACGCGCTGACAGCTACTCTTTCGCCCGGTGGAAAGTGAGACTGACAGTGGTGAAATACTCGGCCGGAATTCTGGCGACAGGCTCGTACCTCCCCAAGGATGAGGTCAGCAGCGAGGAGGTAGCGCACCTCGTGGGTGTGAGCGCGGAATGGATCGAGCGTAAGACCCAGATCAGGTCCCGCCATTATGCGGCACCGAACGAGGCGACCTCGGACCTAGCCGTATGTGCCGCCCGGGATGCCCTGGAGAGCAGTGACACTGACGTCGACCGGATCGGCTACATCATCGTTTCCACGTCGATCGGTGATTCTCCGGTGCCACCTACCTCCTGTCTCGTGCAACATGGGCTCGAGGCATACGGAGCCGCTTGCTTCGACATCAATGTCGCCTGCAGCGGGTTCGTCTACGGGCTAGCGCTCGCACGGAGCCTGGTCATGCTCCAGCCAGCCACGTGCGTGCTCGTGGTGGCCGCCGAGCTGTTCTCGCGGTCCCTCGACTTCACTGACCGCCGCACGGCCGTGCTGTTGGGGGACGGCGCCGGCGCGGCGATCGTCGGCGCCGTCCCCGAGCCTTACGGGATCATCGAAGTCGATCTGTCCAGCCGCGGTGACGCGAACGGGCTCATTCGGATCGAGGCTGGCGGCAGCCGGCTGCCGGCCTCGCACGAGACCGTGGATGCGGGCGGCCACTACCTGCGGATGAACGGTCGCGAAGTCAGGGACTTCGTCATGGAGAATGTGCCCCCAGTGCTCAATGACGTGGTTACCCGGGCTGGGACACGACTGGCCGCGGTCGATCACTTCGTGCCCCACCAGGCGAACGGGGTCCTGGTGACAGAGCTGGCCGAACGCGCGGGTCTGACCAGCGCGCACACGGCGCGCACGGTCGAAATGCACGGCAACGTAGGTAGCGCCTCGATCCCTGTGACGCTTGACGCGGCTAACCGCTCAGGGCTCCTGCGGGACGGCGACTTGGTGCTTCTTGCCGGGTTCGGCGCAGGCATGGCGATAGGCGCCTGCCTCATGCGATGGTCGGAATCGGCGGGGCGGAGTGCATGATGAGCGAGATCCGCAGGGTCGGCGTCGTCGGGTGCGGCCTCATGGGTTCTGGTATCGCCGAATTGTGCGCCCGCGCCGGGCTGGACGTGCTGGTCGCGGTTTCCGGTGAGGCGTCCATCGCGCCCGGTCGCCGGCGCCTGCTCAAGTCGCTCGACCGCGGCCTGCGCATGGGGACGATCACCGAGACGGAGCGGGACGGCGCGCTTGCGCACATCTCATTTGTCACCGATCTCTGCGCGTTCGGCGACAGGCAGCTCGTATTCGAGGCCGTGCCGGAACTGGAGCCTGTAAAGCTGGACATATTCGGCACCATAGACAAGGTTGCCAACGACCCAGCCGTCATCTTCGCGTCTAACACATCCGCCATCCCGATCATCCGATTGGCTCGCGTTACCAGTCGGCCGGAGCAAGTCATCGGCACTCACTTCTTCAGCCCGGTGCCGTCGATTCCGCTGGTCGAGCTGATCGGGTCATTGCTCACCGCTGAGGAAACCCGCCTGCGAACGGAGGCATTCGTCACCAAGGAGCTCGGGAAGCAGGTGATCCGGTCGCCGGACCGGGCCGGTTTCGTGGTGAATGTCCTGCTGATCCCGTACCTGCTTGCCGCGGTGCGGATGGTGGAATCCGGGTTCGCCCCCGCCGATGTTATCGACAAGGGAATGGTGCTCGGTTGCTCCTACCCGCTCGGCCCGCTGAAGCTCATCGACTTGATCGGACTGGACACCTTGGCCTTGGTCGCCGCTGAGCTGTATGAAGAATTCAAAGAACCGCAGTTCGCGCCCCCGCCGTTGCTAATGCGCATGGTAGAAGGACGACTCCTGGGCAAAAAGAGCGGTCGCGGATTCTACGACTACCGCTGACGTAAGCAGATCCGGATGGGAGACGGTCACGTGACCCAGAGCAGCATCGAGTGCGTCCTGCCACTAACTCCCTTGCAGGAAGGGCAACTATTCCACGCCCAGTTTGACGAGGCTGCCCCGAATCTCTACACCATGTGCATGTCGGCCTCGCTGTCCGGGCCCTTGGACGTCACGGCGCTGCGATCTGCCTGTGCGCAGTTGCTGACCAGGCACCAATGCATGCGGGCCTGCTTCCGCCAGGGCCGGGACCAGATGGTCCAAGTGATCCTGCGCGAAGCCCCGCTGCGCTGGCGACAGGTCGACCTGTCCGCCCACCCCGAGCCTGAGCGCGCCCAGCGGCTGGACCGGCTGACCCAGGCCGCCAGCTCGGACCGGTTCGATCTCACGAAGGCGCCGCTGACCCGGTTCATCCTGGTGCGGCTCACGCCGGACCAGCATCGCTTCATCATTTGCACCTTTCACGCCGTGCTTGACGGCTGGTCTGGCTTGATGCTGCTAGGTGAGCTGGCGCGACTCTACGAGCGGAACGGTGACGCCACCGGCCTGCCGGCGCCACCGCCCTATGAGGACTACTACCGCTGGCTGGTGAGGCAGGACGGCGCCGCGGCTGAGAGCGCCTGGCGGGACGCGCTCGCCGGGCTGGCCGGGCCGACCCTGCTAGCGCCGTCTGATCCTGACCGGTGGCTTGCGCACGGCGAGCACTTCCATGTTGAGGTGCCCGCCAGGCTGGTCACGAACTTGCGAGGCTTCGCACGCAGCCGTGGCCTGACGCTGAATACCGTCTTCCAGGGAGCGCTTGGGCTAGCCCTGGGGGCTGCGACCGGCCAGAGCGATGTGGTGTTCGGGACCACGGTCAGCGGCCGTTCCCCGGAGGTGCCTGGCATCGAGAACATGGCGGGGATGTTGCTCAACACGGTGCCAGTCCGGGTCCGTCAGGACCTGTCCCTGGCCGAGCCGGTCGCAGCCATGCTGGCTCGGCTACAGGCCGAGCAGTCGCGGCTGATCGCACACCACCATCTCGGCCTGGTCGACATCCGGCGTGCGGCGGGCCAGGCGGAACTGTTCGACGCCCACATGGTGTTCCAGAACTTCCCTGGGGCTGGCACGACGGGCGGCTTCCAGATGTCCGACGTACAGAACAGCGTCAGCACTAACTACACGCTGAGCATCATCGTGCAATCGTCGGGCGACGCGATCGACATGGATGTCGAATATCGGCCCGACTTGTTCGACCGGGGGAGCGCGGAGGCACTGATGGCGGGGCTGGTGCGGGTGCTCGAGGCGGTGGTGGCTGCGCCGGACGTGCCAGTGAGCCGGGTGGAGGTGCTGGCGGCGGGGGAGCGAAGGGCGCTGCTTGAGCTGGGGGCGGGCGCGGCGGCGGTGACCGGGCCAGGACTGGTGCCTGAGCTGTTCGCGGCGCGGGCGGCGGCGGAGCCTGGCCTGCCGGCTCTGGTGTGCGGTGACGTGTCGTTCTCGTTCGGTGAGCTGGGCGGGCGGGTGAACCGGTTGGCCCGGTGGCTGATCGCGGCGGGGGCCGGGCCGGACGATCCGGTGGCTGTGCTGCTACCCCGGTCGGCGGGCTCGGTGGTGGCGATGCTGGCGGTGCTGGCGGCCGGGGCGATGTACGTGCCTGTGGACCTGTCGTATCCGGCGGAGCGGGTGTCGTTCATGCTGGCGGACGCGGCTCCGGTGGTGGTGATCACGACGGCGGAGCTTGCCGCCCGGTCAGGCTCCGATCTTGGCGCGCGGCTGCTGGTGCTTGACTCGCCGCAGGTCCGGGCCGAGCTGGCCGGGCTGCCGGGCGGGCCGGTGGGCGCGGGCGAACGGCCGGGGGCGCTGGCGCCGTCGGACGCGGCGTACATGATTTACACCTCGGGGTCGAC
>JASIBM010000156.1 GCA_030045175.1 Streptosporangiaceae bacterium
GCCTTTGTCGCCGGGCGGGCGGCCCTTGCAGGGGACGCCGCCCACGTGTACGCCCCGTTCGGCGCGCGCGGCCTCAACTCAGGCATTCAGGACGCGGAGAACCTGGCCTGGAAGCTCGCGTTCATCTGCCATGGCTGGGCGCCGCCTGCCCTGCTTGACACTTACCACGCCGAGCGGTCGGCCGCCGCCGCGGAGAACCTGCGCGTGACGAGCGCGACGATGGACTTCCTCGTGCCGCAGACGGCCGAGCTCGCGCAGCGACGCGTTCGCGTGCTTGCCCGCGCCCTGACGGACAAGGACGCGAGGACGCGGATCGACTCGGGCAAGCTGGCCGAGCCCTACTGGTACACCGCCAGCCCCCTGACCACGCCAGGCCCGTCGCTGGACGGGTTCCCGCTGGCTCCAGGAGCGGTCCGGCCGCCGGTTCCAGGAGTGCTCTGCCCGGACGGGCCCTGCCTGATCCCATCCCCGCGCGGAGCGGTCACCAGGCTCCGGCGGCTGTTCGGCGGCTCGTTCGTGATCCTCACCAGGCGCTCGGGCAAGGCGGCAGCGGCAGCGCAGGCGGCCAGGGCGGCGATCAGCGGTCCGGTCACCGCGCACGCGCTCGACGTGATCGACCACACGGGCGCGCTCGCCCGCGCGCTCGGCGCCGACGATGACAGCGTGCACCTCGTCAGGCCCGACGGCCACCTGGCCGCGGTGCTGCCGGGCTTGCACCCCGCCCAGCTGGGCGCGGCCGTGCGCCGCGCGGTAGGCGATCTGCAAGGCATTGACTCGAGGTTGCCGCAAATGTGATTAGCCGCGATGTCTTGCAGATAGAGTTTCTGGCGTGATTCAGCAGCCCCCCGAGCTAGCACAACCGCAAGCGTCGCCCGCTGGCCCGTCCGCCGGTGCCAGCGCGGGACGACGCTTGCGACGGCTCTCGGCGCGGGCGCTCACCACGGCGCGCGAGCACTGGCTGGCGACGGCCCTGCTGGTGGCCGGGCTGGCACTGCGCGTGCTCGCCCTGATCGCTTACCACCCGGCGCTGCTCTACGTGGACACGCTCAAGTACCTGTACAACGCGTGGCCAGGCGCCGACCCGCTCGGCTACAAGGTCATACTCAAGGTCATCTTGGTGTTCGGCGACCTGGGCACCGTCGCCGTCATACAGCACCTGCTCGGCCTCGCGATGGCGGTCGCGATCTACGCGTTGCTCGTGCGCCGCGAGGTGCCGCGCTGGCTGGCTGCGATCGCGATCGCGCCGGTCCTGCTCGACGCTTACCAGCTCCAGGCCGAGCAAACGATCATGCCCGACGTCTGGTTCGAGGCCCTCGCCGTGGCCGGGATCGTCCTGCTGCTGTGGCAGCGGGTCCCTTCGAATCGGTTCCTGATCGCCACCGGGCTGATATTCGGCGCGTCGGCCCTGGTCAGGCAGATCGGCGAAGTCCTGATCCTGCCAGGGCTGATCTACGTCCTTATCGTGGTGCCTGGCGGCTGGCGGCGGATCCTGCGCGACGGGGCCACGCTCACCGTCGCGTTCCTGA
Organism: Streptosporangiaceae bacterium; assembly: GCA_030045175.1. Classification (GTDB taxonomy): domain Bacteria; phylum Actinomycetota; class Actinomycetes; order Streptosporangiales; family Streptosporangiaceae; genus Chersky-822. The sequence goes on from JASIBM010000156.1 coordinate 1,527, forward strand.
TACCGATCATCGGCTACAGCGGGCTGAACTACCTGCGGGGCGAGCACTTCGGCCTGTCAAGCGAGGGCAGCATCGCGGGCCGGATCGCCGAATCGGTCGACTGCGCCACGCTCAAGCTGGCACCGGCCGAGCGCCCGATCTGCCCGACGCCGAGCCAGCAGGCCAAAGGCGCCGACTGGCTCGAGCATTCCCGGCTGTCACCACTCAAGACCTTCCCTGTCCCACCCGGCATGACCAGGAACGGGATGATCTCGGCGTTCGACTCGGCGGCGGAGTCGCAGCAACCGCTGCGGATCATCGGGTCGTACCTGCGGGACACCGTCCGGATCTTCGCCCTCACCAAGGATCAGGTTCCGGGCACGACGCCGATCTCGCGCTGGAGGTTCCAGGCGAGCTACCCGTCCTATCCGCCGGAGATAACGACCAGGCCAGACGGCCAGATCATCCTGGGCATCCAGGTCAAGACCACTCAGCCGTTCTCTTACCAGCCGCTGAACCCGGCCTACGGCGGCAAGGCAGAGGTCGATGTCCCTGTCGCCCAGTTCCTGCGTGACTACCAGCTTGGCGGCGGATACACGCCGGGCCCGCTGCTCGCCATCTTCACCATCGCTGGCCTGGCTGGCTCGCTGCTCGCGCTGGCCCGCCGGGCGCAGGCACTCCGCCGGCGCGGCCGGGCCGGCCGGGCCGACGAGGCCAGCCTGGCCCAGCAGACCGCGCTGGCCTGCCTGATCTTCTTCACGGCAGCGGCGGGCATCCTGCTGGTCTCAGATATCTTCGAGTTTTCCTGGCGCTACCAGCTGCCCGCACTGGTCACGCTGCCGCCGGCCGGCGCCCTCGGGATCTGGGTGCTGTGGCGCGCGAGGCACCGCGTGGCGGTCACCACGACCACCGATGACGCCCAGCCGGTCACCGCCCCTGCGAGCGCCATCGCGCTCAGCAACGACACCCCAGGCACCCCCGCGCCCGGCCCTGCTTTATCTACTGGCAGTAACCCGCTGATCACAGGTGCCGGTATCCTGAGGCGGCGTGCCGCCGGTGACTTGTCCGGCCATCGACACGACCAGGGGCAATGAGTAACTCGCGAACGTACAACTTCAGCGCGGGGCCGGCGGCCCTGCCGGCGGCCGTGCTCGAGCAGGCCAAGAACGACCTGCTCAGCTACCGTGGCAGCGGCATGAGCGTGATGGAAATGTCTCACCGCGGCCGGGACTTCATCGCGATCGCACGGGCCGCTGAGGCCGATCTGCGCGACCTGATGCAGATCGGAGCGGACTACCAGGTCCTTTTCGTCCAGGGCGGCGCGACCGGTCAGTTCGCTGCGGTCCCGATGAACCTCGCGCCCCAGGGCGGGGCAGCCGACTACCTGGTCACCGGGATCTGGGGGGAGAAGGCGTTCGCTGAGGGACGCAAGTACCTGGACCGGGCCAGGCTGGCCGCCGTCACCGACCCGCATACCTACGTGCCGCCGCAGGGCGACTGGCAGCTCAGCGCCGACGCGGCGTACCTGCACATCACGCCGAACGAGACCATCAACGGGGTCGCGTTCGACACGCTGCCCGAGGTCGGCGACATCCCGCTGGTCGCCGACGTGAGCTCGATCATCTTGAGCCAGCCGATCGACGTGAGCAGGTTCGGCGTGCTTTACGCCGGCGCGCAGAAGAACATCGGCCCGGCCGGGCTGGCCGTGCTGATCGTAAGGGACGACCTGCTCGGCAGGTCCAGGCCGCAGACGCCGGCCATCTGGGAATGGGCAACGCTCGCCAAGGCGGGCTCGATGATCAACACGCCGCCTACGTACTCCTGGTACATCGCCGGGCTGATGTTCCGGTGGCTCGCCGAGCAGGGCGGCGTCGCGGCGATCGCCCAGGTGAACCGCCGCAAGGCGGACAAGTTGTACGCCGCGATCGACGATTCTGGCCTGTACGCGAACCCGGTGGCCCCGGCCAACAGATCGCGGGTGAACGTCCCCTTCACGCTCGCGCGGCCCGAGCTCGACCAGCCGTTCCTTGCGCAGGCACGGGAGGCGGGGCTGGTGAACCTGGAGGGCCACCGCTCGGTCGGCGGCATGCGCGCGAGCATCTACAACGGCATGCCCGAGGCCGGAGTGGACGCGCTGATCGCGTTCATGCGAGAGTTCGAGCGCGCGCATGGCTAAGTTCACCGTGCGCACCTACGATGCGATATCGCCGGTCGGCCTGGGCCGGTTCAGCTCCGATTACATCGTGGCGGCCGACGTCGACGAGCCCGATGCGATCATGCTCCGCTCGCATGCCTTGCCCAGCGAGAGCGTCCCCGCCAGCGTCCTCGCCGTTGGCAGGGCCGGCGCGGGCGTGAACAACATCGCCGTGCCTGAACTGGCCGCGCGCGGGGTGGTGGTGTTCAACGCGCCGGGCGCCAACGCCAACTCGGTCAAGGAACTCGTCGTGGCTGGCCTGCTGCTGGCCGCGCGCAACCTGCCTGCCGCGCTCGATTACACGAGGGCGCTGCCGTCCTCGCTGGCACCGAAGGACATGAAGAAGGAAGTCGAGCGCGGCAAGAAGCGGTTCGCCGGCCACGAGCTGGCCGGGAGCACGCTGGGCGTGATCGGGCTAGGCGCGATCGGCTACCGGGTCGCCAACACCGGGGTGGACCTCGGCATGCGGGTGCTCGGCTGTGACCCGCAGATCGCACCGGAGAACGAGGCCGAGCTATCGCCGCAGGTGCATCGCCTCACCGCGGTTGACCGGCTGATCGCCGAGAGTGACTTCGTGACGCTGCACGTGCCGTTGCTTGGCGACACCGCGGGCCTGATCGACGCGCGCCGGATCACGCTCATGCAGCCGCACGCCGTGCTGCTGAACTTCGCGCGCGAGGAAATCGTCGACGAGGGCGCGGTGGTCGCGGCGCTGGATGCCGGGCAGCTACGCGGCTACGTGACCGACTTCCCGAGCCCGGCCACGTGCCAGCACGACAAGGTCATCGCGCTGCCGCACCTTGGCGCTAGCACGAGCAGCGCCGAGGACAATTGCGCCGCCATGATCGCCGATGAGCTCCAGGACTTCATGGAGAACGGGAACATCAGGTTCTCCGTGAACTTCCCCGCCGTCTCGCTGCCACGGCGCGGGTACCTGCGCCTTACCCTGGCGCACCGGAACACCCCTGGCGTGATAGCCGAGTTCTGCCGGGTCATCAGCGGAGCCGGGATCAACATCGTCGAACTGGGCAATGACAGTCGCGGCGATTTCGCCTACAGCATCATGGAGCTCGAGTCCGACGAGCTACCCGGCGAGCTCATCGCCAGGCTGGAGCAGGTGCCCCAGCTCTTGCGGCTCCGCCTGATCCCCGCGTCCTGACCGCGGCGACCCTAAGCGGCGCCATTACGCCGCAATCCTGGCCTGATCATGATGTCGGCCCTTACCATGTCGCCCAGTAGGGTCACCATGTCGGGCCGTCGAAAGATTCGTTATGTCCAAGATTCGCCGTTATACCCTGGTCGTGACAGCCATTTCCTTGTCCTGGCTGGCCGCTTCCGCGATGAGCGTGGCCACCGCGGGGGGCGCAGCCGCTGGCGTGACCGCGCCCATGGCCAAGGGTCCGTTCACGATCGGCCCTGCCAATTCCCCCGGCGGGAGCGTCGCGCTCGAACCTGACGGCAGCCTGGTCATTGTCTACGACTCAAGCGACACCCAGATCACCGTCTGCCTGATGAGCCTCGGTGCCCGCAAGTGCTCGCACGTCACCCACCTCACGCCTCTTTCCGGAGACGACAACTACGACACGCCGCAGGTGTTCGTGACATCGGCCAATCACGTGAAGGTGCTCCAGACGACCTGCTGCGACAGCGCCTCCGCAGGCGACGACCTGCTGTACACATCGACGGACGGCGGGCAGTCCTTCCCCGCGCCAGTCCGGGTCGGCTCACTTGACGTGGACGCAGGCGCACTCATCGGCAGCCAGATCGTGTTCACGGCGGAGGACAACGGCGCCGGCTCCCAGGTAGAGGCCATCCCGGTGACAGCCACCGGGCCACCCGCCGGCATCGCGACGGCCCTGTCCAAGACCGCTTACGCGGTTGGAGTCGGACAGTACAAGGGTGGCGTGCTCGTCGGATCGGACTACCTAGGGTCCAAGACCACGACAACCTACGTCGAGTACGCGGCCAAGGGGACGAACTTCGACTCGTCGGCTTCATACCAGCAGGTGGGCAGCTTCAGCGGAGAGAGCCTGTTCGGGATGTCGGGCGCCGCGCTGCTCACGGTCCGGACCGGGCACGGCCAGGCCGCGGTGCTCAGGCTGTTCAACGGGCACGGCTTCGGTCCTGCCCACGTGGTTCCGGGGACCTCCGGAGGCGGGCCGGAATGGTTCACGGTCTTCCAGGCCGCGAGCGGCCGGGTTTATGTCTTCAGCTCCAGGGGCGAGGCCGCGGCGGGCTACGACCTGATCGAGGTGTCCACGTCGAACGGCTCGAAGTGGAGCAAGCCGGTCAACCTCGGCAACGCGATTGACAGCACGTACTTCAACGCGGGGCTGAATCGCGAGGGCCGGGGACTGGTCCTCGGCACGGACCCGGCCCGGGGTTACCCGGTGGGCTAGCTGGCCTTTCCCGCTCGCTCGCGCAGGTCTTCCGGCTCGCCTCCTGGGCGTCTTTAGGGCACGATGGCTGGATGGCCACGTACGCCAACTTTGCCCGGTTCTACGACCAGATCATGGGCGACCGCAGCGAAGAGGTCGAGCGGATTCGCGGGTACATCAAGCGCTACCTGCCGGGCGCCGGGTCGTTGCTCGAGCTCGGCTGCGGCACGGGTGCCCTGCTCGGCCCCCTGGCCGGCGACATGCCGGTCACGGGCGTCGACCGTTCGGCCGAGATGCTCGCGATCGCGGCGAAGCAAGCGCCGACGGCTCGGCTCGTCGAGTCGGATATGACCGCGTTCTCGCTCGGCACCAGGTTCGACGTGGTGATCTGCTTCTTCGACACCCTCAACCACCTGCCCAGGTTCGACCTGTGGCACGAGCTTTTCCGCCGCGTTCGCGAGCATCTGGTCGAGGGCGGGTTGTTCTTGTTCGACGTGAACACCACCGGGCGGCTGCGAGGGCTCTGCCGAGGGACCGGCTACGTGGAGGATTTTGGCGAGCACACGCTGGTCATGACCTTCGCCGCCGCCCCGGGCGAGGTCACCATCTGGGACACGCGAATCTTCGAGCGGCTCGACGGCGATCTCCACCGGCTGCACAGGGAAGTAACCCCGGAGCTAGCCGTGCCGCTCGCCATGATCAGGGCGAGCCTGGACCCGGACTTTGAGCTGCTCGATGAGGCCGACATAGACGGTGGCACGGTGTCGGACGAAGTGGAACGGGTGTACTTCGCCTACCGGCACCGCGGGGGTTCCGGCGGCTAGCTCATCTGCCTCGGGTCCACGCCTACGCCGCCCGACGCGCTGCTCTCGTACGCGGCCAGGGCGAACCGCAGCACGTCGACCGCCTCGTCACCGCTCCACATGAGCGGGCCCTCGCCGGTCTGCAGCCAGCGCAGCCAGTGCCGGCCCGAGGCGCGGAAACTGCTCCCCCAGTCGTCGTCGAGCGCGTGGTAACTGTGCATCTCACCGTCGGCGTAGACCTCAAGGCTGGGTTGCTGTATGCCGCGAGCCGTTATCTGGTTCACGCGCGCG
>JASIBM010000022.1 GCA_030045175.1 Streptosporangiaceae bacterium
TCAGACTAGGGCAAACGCGACGGAGCGGACGTGCCATCTGGTTCCAAGTACCGCTAGGCTCACTGGTAGCATCGCTGAGGCTGCTGGCGAGAGGCTCCTTGCGCCGCTAGCTCAATTGGCAGAGCAGCGGACTCTTAATCCGCGGGTTCGGGGTTCAAGTCCCTGGCGGCGCACCCGTTCTGACCTGGTATTATACCGATTAGGCTGATTGGCTGACGTTCCTGAGCGTCCCGGCGGCCGTTTGCCGGCCGTGGATGTCCCGCACGGCGGTCACCATCGCGTCTTGTTCCCTGGCGGCGCCGACCATCATGCCCTGGTAGTCGAAGAGCGGCGAGGTCAGCCGGTAGTCGAAGTGCAGGCGCCCGTCGTGCTGGTCGCCGCTGAATCCCGCCGCGCGGGCTGCTTCAGCCATGGCCAGCGCCTGCAGCGGTCCGTGCGTGAGCAGCCCTGGGTAGCCTTCCACGTGCCTCGCGTAGTCGCGATCGTAGTGGATGCGGTGCGCGTTGTAGGTAAGCGCCGAGAAGCGAAAGAGCAAGGTCGGCGAGACTTCGATCACCCACTCGCCGTCAGCGGGCCGGACCGCCGGGCACTCCTGGGAGGCAGGCGGCAGTTGCCCGCCAGCGCGGGCAGCTTCCCGGTACACGATATCCTGCTGTTCTTCGATGACGACACGGTCGCGCTGCAGGATCTGGTGTTCCACCACGATGAAGGTCAGCGGCCCGGTCCTGCCCCGCTTTTCCTGGACGGACAGCACGCGGCTGCGCTTGGTAGCCAGGTCCCCGCACCTCAGCGGCCCGCTGGTCCGGACGCGGCCGCCGGCCCACATCCTGCGCCTGCCCTGCGGGGTCGTGCCCCCTGGCCAGCCTGGACCAGGGAAGGCGGCGACCGTCCCGCGCACCGGGTACCCGTCGGGGCCAAGTTCGGCTTGCGCGGGCCGGTCGAGCAGGTAAACCCAATGCCAGAGCAGCGGCAGTCCCTCGCCGCTGGCCAGGTCAGGTACGGGCACGCCAAGCAGCCCGCCGAGCGCATGAGCCGGCCCAGGCAACAACATCTCCGTGCGCTCGCTGATGTCGTTCACCCGGCAACCTTAATCCGGAACGGCCACGCGCCCTACGGCAGATTCTCCGGTCACATCGACGCTGGAACCACGGTCGCGGTCACCAGGAGTCCTTGACCGGCAAGCCAGCGGCCGCTCACCTGGGTTAGCGGTGATCCATTGACGAGCGGACCCGGCACGAGCAGGCGCGCGGTGAACGTGCCCGCATGCGGGTCGATGACGACGTTCGCCGACTCGAAGCCCAGCCAGCACCGGGCCAGCGGAAACCAGGTCTTGTAGACAGATTCCTTCGCGCTGAAGAGCAACCGATCCCAGCAGATGCCAGGCACCTCGGCGGCGAGGTCACCAAGCCGGGCACGCTCATCGTCAAGAGCGATCAGCTCAAGCATGCCGTGGTCGGGTAGGGCCTCGTTAGGCTCCGCATCCACTCCCAGCGACACGACATCCCTGGTCAGGCCCACCGCAGCGGCGCGGTACCCGGCGCAGTGCGTGATGCTGCCCACGACCCCCTCTGGCCATTGCGGGGCGCCGCGGAGCCCGGGCAGCACGGCGACCGCCGGCTGGCCCAGGCGGGCCAGCGCCACCCGGGCACAGGCGCGCGCAGTAGCGAATTCCCGCCGCCGGCTTTCCGTGGCCCAGGCGATGAAAAGGCGTTCTGGCGGAAAGAGCTCGGCATCGGGATCGTCTCCGAATGACTCAGCCGCAGCAACCCGTGAAGGCAGGATCCGCTCTATCATCCGGCCGTCCTATGAACGCTTTTTCCGCAGGCAACGCCTAGGTAACGGTCGCGTACAGGCATCTTCCCTTGCAGGCACGAGAATTCGCACGATTCATATCGTAGTAATTACGCCCCTATCAACAGAATGTGTTCAACTGCCGATTATCGCCGGTTGGACGGAGCCGGTGACGATATTGCCGGGCACCTGCACACCTGTTCGGTAACTGGAATAGCACCTGCGGTGAAGGGTTGCCTGCACGGAAAGAGTCACGGCAGCGCATGAGCGTACGGTTGCTAAACTGTATCGCTTGCTCTTGGTCGCCAAGCTGGATGAGATGCCAGCCAATCGCATAGAGGGCTCGGGCCTCTCCTAGCGGGTCTCCGACGGCATGGTAGAGCCGCAGCGCTTGCCTTGCCTGGACCATCGCTTCCGGAACGCGATCTTGCGCCCGCAAGATATAGGCGCGGCTAAGACCCGCCAGCGCCCGGAGTGGCTCGTCGCCGAGCTGCCCGGCCAGCGTGATGGCCTCATCCAGATGCCGACAGGCGCTGACGATATCACCGAGCAGGAACCTCAGCCAGCCAAGATGCTGGCGGGCCGTCGCCAGCCCGGCGAGATCACCCAGTCTGGCAGCGACCGCCAGCGCGGATTCCTGGGCCGCCGCGAGCCTTTGCCAGCACGCTTTGCCACGGAAGTACCAGCCGGCGACCCAGGGCAGCTCCCAGGCGTACGGAGCGTAGCCGCCTTCGGTGGCCAGCCCGATCATGGCAAGCAGGACATACTGCTCATTCTCGAACCACTCAGCCGCCTGCGCGGGCCCTCCGATTTCCTCGATCATCACACCTGGGCGTGCCCGGGACCGCGCAACCTCAGTGTGGTAGGGGCAAAGGAAACCCGATGCCACGCCGGCAACGCGCAGGTAATGGCCGAGCACGCGGTGCACCGCGGCATGCCGCTCGGCTTCGCTCTCGCGGGTCATGGCTTCCTCGACGGCGTAGGAGCGCAGCAGGTCATGACACACGTAGCGACCCGGAGCGTACTCGGTGAGCAGATGCTCGTCGCACAACTCTGCCAGCGCCAGGTACGCGTGCTCTCGCGGCAGCCCCGCGAGGCTGGCTGCCGCAGAAACCGTGATGTCCGGTCCTGGGTGAATTCCCAGCAGGCGGAACACCCGCGATGCGCGACCCCCCAGCTTTGCCCGCGACCAGGAGAAAACCATGCGGGCGCTGGTGGCCGACTCCCCCGTCTCCAGCACGTCCAGCCGCCTGCGCGCGTCCCGCATCTCGGCCGCGAGCGCGGCCAGCGGCAAGCCAGGACGCGCGACGGCGCGGGCGGCGACGTCGCACAGTGCCAGTGGCAGGCCACCGCACAGCGCAATCAGCTCGCTGACCGCCACGGGCTCGGCCATCGCCCGTCCGGCACCCAGGTTCAGGGCCAGCAAGTCGTGCGATTCGTCCCCGGTCAGCACGCCGGGGGTGATCAGGTACGCTCCCTCCGCGGCCGCCAGGCCGGTGAGCCGGTTCCTGCTGGTGACCAGCACCAGGCACCCCGGCGACCCGGGCAGCAGCGGGCGAACCTGTTCCGCGTCCTGAGCGTTGTCCAGCACGATCAGCATGCGCCGGTCGGCCAGCAGGCTGCGGTACAGGGCAGCCTGCCCGTCGGTGTCCGGGGGGATCCGCGCGGGCGGCACGCCGAGCGCGGTCAGGAAACCGCGCACCGCGTCGGTCGGCATGACCGGTGTGCCAGACGGGCCGGAACCGCGCAGGTTCACGAACAGTTGCCCATCGCCGAACCGATCGGCGACCTGATGTGCCCAGTTCACAGCCAGCGCGGTCTTCCCGATCCCGGCCATCCCTGTCAGCGCGGCGATAACCACGCCGCTCGCTTCCCTGAGGTCCCCTGCCACCAGCGCGGAGAGCACGGCCAGCTCATCAAGGCGGCCGGTGAAGCATCGCGGTGCGGCGGGAAGCTGCCTCGGCACCACATGCATCGTGGCGGCAAGCGCTGGCGGGCGAGCGGGCACCCGCCCTCGGTTCCCTGCGCGGATGTCCTGCCGCAGCACTCGAACGTAGGCCTCGGCGAGCTCTTCGCCTGGATAAAGCCCTAGCTCGCGGTCGAGGCGGGACCGCACGTCTTCATGGACGCGGATAGCGGCCGCCTGCTGTCCAGAACCTGCCAGCGCGATCATCAGGCGGGCATGCGCCGGCTCGTTGAGCGGCTCAGCATCGGCTAGCGCCTGCAGTCGTGGTATCACCCGGTCGTGCTCACCCAGCGCGCAGGCGACCTCCGCATAACGCAACAGCACGCCGGTTAGCTCCTGCCTCAGCGCGGTGATGCCCGGGTGGCCGCACAGCACATCCACGTCAACGAGCGGCTCACCGCGCCACAGGCCCACCGCACGCTCATAGCACTCGACGGCGGCCAGGTCGTCACCGCCTGCCCGCGCCGCAGCGGCTCGTGCGGCGAGATCCCTGAAGACCAGCAGGTCCACTTCGTTGCATGAACGGCTCAGGCGATAGGCTCCCCCGACCGAATCGATCACTCCCGCATTGCCCCCGAGGTGATTATGCGAGTTCAGGAGGCCGCGAATCCTGCTCACATGTGCCTGCACCAGGCCCACGGCGGTGCGGGGCGGCGAATCTCCCCACAGCACGTCGATGATCGTGTCCCGGCGCACCGGTACGCCCGGATCCATCAGGAGCAGCCCGAGCACCGCGCGCCGCGCGGGCGGCCCGAGGGACAACGGCGCCCCGTCCGCCCACGCCTCGAGGGGGCCAAGAGCCGACAGCCACAGTCCCGCACCGCGTCCTCGCGAGTGCGCCATCCGCGCTAACCCGTAGTCGTCCCGCAGACGCGGCGGTGACGGCACCACACCGGGGCGTCGCTGTGGTAGCGAGGCGGCACGGGCCAGGCGGGCGGCCTGGTCAGGATCCAGGCCGAGAGCGCCGGCCAGCGCCGCCAGCGAATTCTGTCGCGGCCGATGCCGGCGAAATTGCTCGAAATCGCGCAGCGCGGCTACGCTGAGCCCTGCCCTCGCCGCCAGTTCCCGTTGGGTTAGTCCCGCCTCGCGGCGATACGTGCGCACCAAGGATCCGAACCCGACGGCCGGATTATCGTCTCCATGTCCCATTAGTCCCCGTCTCATAAGGTTAATAGATCCAAGACGCATATTTCAGGATCATGAAGTACAAGCGCTGATTAATACAACGGGATCGTAACAATTTTCCGCCGCAGCGTACAGCGGAGATTTCAGAGCTCACTGACAGGTAACCGACCAGATTGCACAACAAATCCTGTACTACGGCAGCCAGGTAGCTCCTCATCTGGCGCCGGCATTCGCACGAAGAGCGAATACGGGCGCGGGCCTGCTTGCGGGTACGGCAATCCGGTGTCAGCGGACCACCAGAACCGTGTGGTTGGCTCAGCTGACGACAGCGTCGTTCGACCCGTTCCCAGCGAAGGAAGCTGCCGTTCCCAGCGAAGGAAGCTGCCGTGGATCAGCCAGGTGATCGCGCGTCCCAGCACGCAGGCAATGCCGCGTCCGCCCGTCCGGGCGCCCGCAACCCGGCCGCCCGGGCTACCGGCATCGCCACCGCGGTGGTGACCGTGCCCGTGCTCTCCCTGCGCCCGGCCGACTCACCGCGGCTCAACGGCGAGGACAAGGCGCACATCGCGCGGCTCGCCGAGCTGGAAACGCCGCTCCCGCCGATCCTGGTGGACCGCCGCACCATGCG
>JASIBM010000023.1 GCA_030045175.1 Streptosporangiaceae bacterium
ACGTCCAACCCGGCTATCCTGACCGCCCTCGCTGACGCGGTGCTCGACCTCCAGGCACAGGACATCCCGCTCACCGCCAGCTACGGCCAGGTCCAGCATTCAACAAAGGGCAGCGACGTGATCCCGATCCACGGCTGCGACACTGGATGCTTCAACGCCATCTACCCGGGCCTGGCCGACGGCAACCCGTTCTACCCCGGCGATTACGGTGAGGTGGGAGACGGCTCCTCGCTCGTCATGACCACCGAGCTCACCCCGCACGGACCGGTCAGCCAGGGCATCGTCACCTACTCGCAGGCGACGAATCCCGCCTCGCCCTACTACGCCAACATGACTGTGCTGTACTCCCAGAAGAAATGGGTTCCTTTCGCCTACACCGCCGCCCAGCTAGCCGCACTGAAAGGCACCACGACCATAGTGCTCAAGACCTGAACACGGCGCGGGTAGAGATTCGGTAGGGCGCCGCGGCAGACTGCGCATCGATGGTTCGAGCCTGATCGCGAAGCAAGGCGAAGGAGCCTGCACGATGCCGATGCCACCGATCTGCCCCTCCTGCAGGCGAACGATGGGCCGCAGGGTCAGCGAGCAGCGTCAGGAGATGGGCTCGTGGGTCGTCTACGAGTGCATCAACAACGGCTGCCCGAACTGGGTCAAGAGCAACTTCAGGAACCGCATTCGCGAAAAGGTGTTCGAGGGCCGGCGGTAGCAGCCGGAGAACGCCCCGGCCCTTTTCCTAATTATTTCTTCAGTATGTATGTGATGTATGAGCAGATCAGGGGTGATCGTGGCCAGTCCGCTGGCAGGCCGGCTGAACATGCCAGAACGCCGCCGCGATCAGCACGCAATCGTGGATCTCCGTGTCCGTCGCGCCCGCCGCGCGGGCCGCGGTCACGTCGTGCCCGGTGACCTTCGTGCCACCCTGCTGCACCGCGGACGCGATCTTCAGCAGGGCCTTCAGCTTGGCCGGGATCGGCGCGCCATCGGGGTCGGCGTGGACCTTCTCCACCAGCGCCATGCCGCCGGGCAGCTCGGCCGCGGCATAGGCGGAATGTGACGAGCAGCAGTACCGGCAGCCGTTCAGGCGCGACACGTAAGCGGCGATGAGCGCGCGCTCTCCCGCGGTCAGTGTGCTCGGCCCGCGCAGCAGCACCGCGACCAGCTCGTTCAGCGGGCGGGCCAGCTCTGGCCGGAACCAGAACAAGCCGCAGATTCCCGGTTCATCAGGCATGCTGGTCATGCCCTGCATGCTGACGGTGCTCGACATACTGGGCATATCTCTCCTCCTATGCGGCAGTCGACCAAGGCCCACCTCGGGTGATGGACGTAACGCCGTTACGTAACAGCGTTACATTAAGTTGTAGCCTGACATGTGAGACCATGTCAAGGGTGAGCCCGCGACGCGCTGATCCCCAGCTCCCCACTGCCCTAGTGGAGGCGGCAGCCCAGCTACTGGCAGAGCAGGGGCCTGCGGCCTTCTCCACCCGGCGGCTGGCCGCCGCGGTCGGGGCGTCGACCACGGCCGTCTACACGCACTTCGGCAGCATGAATGATCTTGTCCGCGCCATGGCCCACGAAGGGTTCGCCCGGCTGAACCAGCGAATGACCGCGGTCAGCAGCACTGACGACCCGGTCGCGGACGTGGTCACGCTCGGGTGCGCGTACCGCGGCAACGCCCTGGACAACCCGTACCTCTACGCGGTGATGTTCGGCGGCTCGTCGCTCGACGGGTTCTCGCTGACCGATGAGGATCGCCAGCAGGGCCGCTACACCCTGGAGATACTCGTCGGCGCCGTCACCAGGTGCATGACGGCCGGCCGGTTCCAGCCGGCCGACCCGGCGCTGGTCGCGCACCAGATGTGGATCGCCCTGCACGGCCTGGTGACCCTGGAGCTTGGCCGCTACCTGGTCGACCCTTACGACGCCGAGGTCTGCTTCGAGGCTCAGGTGTCCGGCCTCATGCTGGGCGCCGGAGACGACGCCGCCGCGACCGCCCGGTCCGTCCGGCAGGCACTCGACCGGTACGCGGGCACCCGCACGGGTACCGGCGCACGTGGCTGACGCCAACGGCACCGGGCGAGGCTACGGAGCCTGGTAGGGCACGGCCCGGAACTGGCACTTGTGGCTCGCGCAGACGGTGGCCACGTCGTCCTTCAGCGGCAGCGGGAGGTACGGGGCATCCGGCTTGTCGTCCTGCTTGTAGTAGATGACGGCGAAGCCCGCTACCGAGGCTTGCTCCCAGGCGAGAACGTCGTCGTATGGCGTCGCGCTCTGCGGCATCCCGTAGGAAGGGTCCGCGATCGCCGTGAACACGAACGTGATCGCGTGGTCTCCTGTCCAGAACATCTGCCGGGGAGTCGTGACCGGGCCCTGAGCGATCGGCGCGGTGCTCGGGCTGTACGTGAGTCCCTCCTGGGTCACCCGTACCTTGCCGTTCCTGACCTCGATGGCGTCCGCGTACGGGTACGGCCCGGTCTCGCTCTCGGTGCCGAACGTCCACAGCGAAGGGCCGACCAGCATGTAGCCGTAGGCGTAGGGCTTGAGGCCGGCCGCCGGGGCCGGACCGGGGTAGAAGCCCAGGCCGGGCTTCTTCAGCTTGAAGTCCCCGGCCACGATGCCCTGGTAGGCCAGGACCCCGGCCAGGAACTCCGCGAAGTTCCCGCACTGGCCCACGTCTGTGGCCAGGAACTGGGCGAACAAGGGGCAGTCGTCGAAGGGCGTGTTCCACCATGATCCGATGGTGGTGAAGCCGTCGCCGTAGTACGTGAAATCGTGCCCGTAGGTGACCTCGCCGGTCTGCGGGTCCAGGATCGGGTGGGCGATCGCGAGGCTCTCGAACTGCTGCCAGATCGCGGCGTATACCGCGTTCGGGTCTTGGGCCGACTGCCCGGTCGCGGCCTGCGTTCCCACGTCGAGCAGGGTGATGTAGGGCGGCTCTGGATCCGTGATGCCAAGCGGCTGGGTGTAGGAGTCCGCGGTGAGGTACACGGGCGAGGTCGAGGTGCCCGCCGGGGTCATGGAGTTGTCGGCGGTGATGATCGTCCAGGTGATGGCGAGCTGGTCGAAGCCGACCGTGGTGGGCATGGCGCCGGAGAACGTCAGGTCGCTTGCCGAGTACTCGTACTGGTCGTCGCCGAGCGCGGACTCGCTGAGCGGCGCGCTGGCCAGCATCAGGGTCTGGCCGTCGATCGAGGCCGTCGCGGAGAGCGTGACGGGACCGTCCAGCCTGGCCGGGGCGATGAACACGGCCGCGTCGACCGTCAGGGTGTCCGTGCTGGCGTAGATCACCGGCCAGTTCTTGTCGGTGCTGTCGCTTTCCTGCGAGCAGTCCAGCCAGTCGTAGTCCGTCGGCTTGTACAGCCCGTCGCAGTCGGCCTGGTCCGGCCCCCAGCCGTGGTCCAGCACCGGGTCGGCCTTGCCGTCCTTGAGGTTGTCGTCCTTGATCACCGGCAGGCCTGGCGTCCCAGGGGCGGTCTTCGATGTCGGGGCGTAGCGGACCGCGACCACCTGCGCCGAGGCGTACGTGAACTGGAGCTGGTCCGAGCTGTCCCCGCAGGCGTCCGAGCCCGAGGTGACGGTGGCGGTCCAGTTGATCGTGTAGACCCCGAAATCGGTGTAGGTGTGGTCGAAGGTGATCAGCAGCGAGCCGTCGGGGCCGCCGGCGAAGGACTGGTCGGTGGTGTTCCCGTCCCCCCAGTCCACCATCGCTTCGAACTCGCATCCGGTGGTATCGCCGGCGCTGACGAGCCCGAACGTGGCATCGGGGTTGGTGCTCGTGCAGTCAGGGATGGTGTAGAAGCATTGCGGGCTCGACTGCTGCGTCCGCCTGGCGCCGGGCGCGCGCCCGAGCGCGACCACGCCGGCCTTCGCCCGGTGCGCGTGGCCGGCGGTGACGGCCTTGCTGGCTGCGGTGCCGCCGGCGCTGGCTGAGGCGCGGGCGCTGGTGGCGGCCCGTGCGCCGCCCGTCACGCCCAGGCCGAGCACCGCGATGGCGACGGCCAGCGAGGTCAGGATCAGGCTTCCGGCACGGCCACGAGAATGGTTGAAGACATGCTTCATCGCCAAAACCACCTATAACGCTAGTCTTCCGACTTACCCCACCCCTGCGTTTACAGGTATGCCGACCTTGTATCACAGGTCACGGAATCCCGCAATGGCGTCAGGCCATTGATGCGTTGTTAGCTGAGATCTAGCGTGGCAAAAGACGGACTCAGCTAGAAGGAGCTCCGGCATGCACGAGGCGACCATTTCCATCAGGCCGGCTGCCGCGCTGCCGGTGCTGCACGGGGGAGGCGCTCCTGCGCCGCAGGCCGCCTCGGCAGCCGTCGAGAGCTGTAGCCACATCCTGGCCGGTCAGGTCGGCTGATCATGGACGACTAGGCCCAGCGTGGGGCCCTTGACGGTGCTATTGGCCCAGCAAGGGCTCCACATTGGGGCTGGGAATGCCAGGTCGCGGTGGCGGTGGCGGGGGGCGTGGTCTGG
This sequence comes from Streptosporangiaceae bacterium, assembly GCA_030045175.1. Lineage (GTDB taxonomy): Bacteria > Actinomycetota > Actinomycetes > Streptosporangiales > Streptosporangiaceae > Chersky-822. Next base: position 4,480 of record JASIBM010000023.1, read on the forward strand.
GGCGGGCTGGGCTGCGAGTGCCAGATTGGGGTGCGGGCGGCGGGAGCGCGGCGGGCTGCGAGACGATAGCTCGATGTTCACCTTCCTGGTTCGCTTTCTTGGCGCCGGTCACCGCAAGCACGTGGCCATCTTGCTATCGGCTGCCATGTGCTGCCTGCTGCTGGGTGCCGTGCTCTTCTCTGTGACCCAGCAGATTGGCTTCGGCAAGGCTGTTTACTGGGCGGTCACGACCGCGACCACCGTGGGATATGGTGACGTGACCCCGCACAACGGGATCGGCGAGATCATCGCGTCCGCGGTCATGCTGACGACCATCCCGCTGCTCGCCTCGGTCTTCGCGGTCATGACCGGGGCGATCGCCGCGGCCGGGGTACGGAGGATACTGGCAATGAGGGATCATGCCGCCGAGGCAGGGCACCGGCTGATACTCGGGATGGACGGCTCCGTGCCGTCGATCATCGACGAGCTGGTCCGGGTCGGCGAGCGAGTCGTGCTCGTCGCAGACATCGAGCCGCTGGCGGTCCGCGCCGAGGTGCACGTGATCAAGGGCGATCCGACGCAGCCGCATGTCATCGAGTCGGCGCATCCGAAGGACGCCAAGCAGGCCCTGATCACCGCCGCGGTGGACGCCGACGTGCTGATCAGCGCCGTGTTGCTGCGCAAGATGGCACCTGACTTGCAGATCGTCGCGCTGGCAAGCTCCGCGCCCGTGCGCGAGGCGCTCAGGGAGCTCGGCGTCTGGCGCACGATCTCACCTGGCGAGATGATCGCTCACACGCTGGCCAAGAGCCTGGAGGCACCGCACGCCGCCGACATGCTGACCGAGCTCGTCGAATCGGAAGAGCACAGCCTGACCGAGCGGCCCGCCGACGTCATGGCCGTCGGCCGGCCGCTCAGCGCGGTCAGGGACGAGCGGTCCGAGCTCGTGCTCGGCCTGGTTCACGACGGCGTGTTCTCGCTGGGCATCGGCAGTGACCCGGTCATCGCTCAGGGCGACGCGCTCCTGATCGCCGAGCCGCGCTCGCACGCACTGCGCCCCGCCTGACGTTATGCCTGGCTGTAACCTAAGCGCCTGCTATCGCGTCATCTCGGTGTGACAGCACTTGTCCTGACAGGCGCCTGGTCAGACCCCGCCAGTCGCCATTGTGAGCCGGGCCAGACGGCACGGCGGCGGGTCGCTCAGGAGCGGCCGATGAGGGCCGATACCAGAGCCGCCGATTTCGACGAGTTCTACGGCGCGGCGGCCAGGCGAATTGTGCGGCACGCGTACGCGCTGACCGGCAATATCGCTGACGCTCAGGACATCGCGCAGGAAGCGTTCGCCAGGGCCTGGCAGCACTGGGGCTCGGTGCGAAGCTGCGACTCGCCGGAAGCGTGGGTGCGGCGAGTCGCGACGAACCTCGCGACCAGCAGGTTCCGGCGCGAGCGCACGGCGCGCGCGGCCGCGCGCCAGCTGATCGCTGACGACGTGCCGACGATCAGCGCCGACACCGTGGCGCTGGTCGCCGGACTGCGAACGCTGCCCGAGCGCCAGCGCGTCGTGCTGGTCCTGCACTACCTGGCCGACTTGCCCGTCAGCCAGGTGGCTGCCGAGCTCAGCGTGCCGGTCGGCAGCGTGAAGGCCTGGCTGTCCCGTGGCCGTGAGGCCCTCGCCGCCGCGGTTCGCGAGACGGCGACCGGCTTGACCGACGACTGTCCCGTCAGCGGGCAGCCTCGCGGGGCGGAGGGGACCGATGTCTGACCACGACGTGCTTGACGGGCTGTTCGCCGAGCTGGCGACCGCGGAGCTGCCGGTACCCGCGCGCTCAGGCGTGGTCGCCCGCGGCCGGCAGCGGCGGCGGCACGGGCGGATCCTGGCCGCGACCGCGACGCTCGCGGCGGCTGCCGTCATTGGCTCCGCGGTTGCGTATATCCAACAGGTAACGCCGCGAGTGCCGAGCCCGCAGGCGAGCTCGACGACCAAGCCATCCCCGGCACCGGCCGCGACGCTGCCGCCAGCCGGGACCGGCACGCTGATGCTCGGCTTTGAAGGTCATGGCTTCGCCATGGCCAGGGCCGGCAGCACCGCAGCGCCGGTCAAGCTGCCTGGCCTGCTGGCCGGCCCGGCAGCCGTCGTCGACCTGGAGTCGCTGATCGCCGTCAATCCGGCCGGCGGCTGGGTGATCAGCTACGCGACGAGTAACAAGTCCGACTT
>JASIBM010000024.1 GCA_030045175.1 Streptosporangiaceae bacterium
CAGATCATCGCCGCCGCCGACCCTGGCCAGCTGGCCACGGCGATTCTCGCCGCCCTGCAGGGCGGGCTGGCACTCGCACAAGTCGAGCGGAACGTCCGGCCCCTCGCCGCAGCGCTCGACGTCATGATCTCGCTGGTAGCATCACTCGCCCCGCCGCAAACCGGGCGTGAAGGCAGGCACGTCAGCTCCGCAGCGTCCGGTCGAGGAACTCGGTGATCAGCGTCAGCGCCTGCACGGCGGTCCATTGCCTGGCCTGGTGGCGGCTGAGCGACAGCATCCCGTGGCCCGCGCCGGCCAGCAGGTGGTAGGTGCTTTCCGCGCCGGCCTCCCGCAGCGCCCGGTGCAGCGCGAGGGTCTGTGCGGGCGGGATGATGCGGTCGTCGTCGCCGTGCAGGATCAGGAACGCCGGGGCGTCGGCCCGGACCAGATCGACCGGGTTGGTCTCGGTGGCCCCGTACCTGTGCACCGGATGGCGTGGATCGGCCAGCGCCGTGCGCATGCGCTCGTCGAACCCGTCGGCCAGGACGGACAGGTCGGAGGCGCCGAACTCGTCGACGACCGCCCTGCGCCAGATCGGAGTGCCGCTGGCGCAGATCCAGCTGATCCTCAGCCTGGAGCCGGAGGCCGCGGCGGCGCAAATCGGCGCTTACTGGTCGGGGGCTGAAGCCGATCATGCTGCCCACCGGGACCTGGCCGGCTACCTCGTTGACCGCCTGACTGGAAAGAGGAACGTCATGTACGAGGTCAAGGTCCGCGATATCCCCGCCCGCAGCCTGCTCTGCCTGCTGCGGCACGCCAGCAATCAGCAGGAAGTCTGGGGCCTGGGCAAGGAGGTCATCGACATGCTCAAGGCCCAGCCGCCGCCGCGGGTAGACGGCGTCGCCGGGGCCGCGTTCCTGATTTACTACGGGGAGGTGAACCAGGATAGCGACGGCCCGGTGGAGTTCTGCTGGCCGGTGCCGCAGGACCTGGCCGGCCAGCTCGCCGCCAGTTTCCCCGCACTCACCCTGCGCACCGAGCCTGCGCACCAGGAGGCCTGCATTCACCTGGGTCAGGACCCGCAGACGGCGGCGCAGTCGCAGCTCGTCGATGAGTCGTTCAGGACCTGGGCGGCCGAGCAGCAGCGGCAGCCCAGTGACCTGCCTGTGCGCGTTACGCTCCTGACTACCGCCGCGCCAGTGACCGACGCCAGCAGCCGTGCCGGCAGCGACTTCGCCCTCCCGCTGCGCGACCGGGCCGGCGCCGCATGAAGACCACAGGCGTGATCTATGACCAGAGGACTGGAGTTCAGCGGCGGTACGTGCGCGGCCGGCGTTCCGGACACGGAGGGTACTTCGATGCGAGTGGTTGACTTCGTGATCGGCGCGGGCTGGGTCATCTTCTGGGTGGGCTGGCTCGCCGCATCCGCCGGGGTCAAGCGGGGACAGCGGGGACGGGGCAACTGGGCGCGCTTCGCGGGCGTCCGGGTGGTGCTCATCCTGGTGGTCGTGCTCCTGGTCCGGCTGCGGATGCTGACGGCGCATGGCGTCGGACACGTCAAAGACCCGGTCCTGTGGGGCGTCGGCCTCGCCATCTGGGTCCTCGGCCTGGGACTGGCCGTCTGGGCGCGGATCTACCTCGGCCGGAACTGGGGAATGCCAACGTCCACGAAGGAAGACCCCGAACTGGTCACATCCGGCCCGTACCGGACGATCCGACACCCGATTTACACCGGCATTCTGCTGGCGATGATCGGCTCGGCGATCGCCGTCAGCGTCTGGTGGCTGATCGCCGTGGCACTGATCGGCGGGTACTTCATTTACAGCGCCCTCGTGGAGGAGCGCAATATGACCAGGCTCTTCCCCGGTGCCTATCCGGAGTACCAGCAGTCCACGAAAATGCTGATCCCCGTTATCTTCTGAGGACGCGCGGCGCGTGTGACTCCGCCGTGAACCAGCGTGGCAGCGACGTACGTGTCATCTTGGGCACGCAATGCGCAGGTCGGGGGTCGTCGGATGAGCGACGCGGGAGCGACGCTTCGGGTGCAGCTTCTGGGGCCGGTACAGGCTTGGCGCGGTGAAGCCGAACTTGGGCTCGGCGGCCCGCAACGACGGGCAATTCTTGCCATGCTCGCGATGCGCGCACACCGGGGGATGTCACGGAACGAACTCATCGACGGCCTGTGGGGCTCAGGGCTGCCTGCGAATGCGGTTGACAGCCTGCATGTCTGTATCGCAGGGCTCCGCCGGGCACTGGAACCGGGGCGCGCGCACCGGGCACCCGCCAGGGTCCTGGTAACGAGCGCTACGGGATACCGGCTGAGGCTCGAACCCGGCGGGCTCGACACCGAGGAGTTGCACAACCATCTCGCACAGGCCCGCCTCCTGACCGGCGACGGAGACTATGCGTCCGCCGCCCGGTCGCTGGATGCGGCGCTGGGGTTGTGGAAGGGCGACTCCCTGGCCGGGATCACCGGTCCGTGGGCAGACATCGAGAGGGCCCGGCTGGGAGAGCTCCGGCAGATCGCGATCAGTGAACGCGTCGATGTAATGCTCGCGCTGGGCTGCCATCAGGAGGTACTCGCAGAACTTGCCCGGCTGATCCGCGAGTACCCGCTGCAAGAGCGGTTCCGTGGTCAGATGATGCTGGCCCTGTACCGGTCGGGGAGGCAGGCAGACGCGCTGGCCGCATTCGCGGATGCGCGCCGCCTGCTCGTCCAGCAGCTGGGCATCGATCCTGGTCCGGAGCTGCGGCGGCTGCATCAGCAGATTCTCAGCGGCGATGCCGCTCTCGACCCGGTTCCGGAAGGACACCCTCGCGCAGCTCCTGCCGGGTACGACACCCCGATGCAATCCTCGCCGCCGATGAGCGCGACCGTGCCACGGGAGTTGCCAGCCGATGTCGACACTTTCATCGGCAGGACGGCCGAGCTGGCCGAGCTCGACGGGATACTGGCGACAGCGGCTGAGCCAGGTCGGCGAGCCGACCGTAGCGGTGCGGTGATATCCGCAGTGGCGGGCAGCGCGGGCATCGGCAAGACGACGCTCGCGCTGCGCTGGGGTCACCGGGCACGTGACGCGTTCCCCGACGGTGATCTTTATGTCAACCTGCGCGGCTACGACCCCGGTGAGCCGCTAACCGCCTACGACGCGCTGGCCAGGTTCTTGCGATCACTCGGGGTAGCCGACCGCGACATCCCGGTCGAGGAAGAGGAACGGGCAGCCAGGTTCCGGAGCCTGCTTAACGGCCGCCGGATGCTGATCGTCCTCGACAACGCTGCCA
>JASIBM010000157.1 GCA_030045175.1 Streptosporangiaceae bacterium
CGCGAGGAGCGGCTCGACCGCTGGCCGCAACCGGTCGGCCGGGTCGGCCAGGCCCTGCTCGGCGGCCCGGCCGAGCCGGACGACAAGGCCGCGCAGCACTGCCCGCGCCCGGTCGGAGTTGTCGTTCTCGTCGGTGTCGGTGGACCACGCCTCGATCGCGGCCTCGAGGTCGAGTATGGCCGAGGCCATCGCCCCGCCGTCGCGCTCGCCCGACGCGGCGTCGAACCTGCCCTCGGCGTCCCTGGTGACGTCGGGCAGGTCCCTGGCAAGTGCCGCGCTCGCCCCGGTCACGGCGGTGCTCGCCTCGTCGCCGTGGTCGTCGGCGTCGCCAGCGTCGGTGGGCGCGCCCAGCCGATCCAGGGGCACGGCCGCGCCCGACGTGACCATGGCCCGCAGCTCGGCCAGCGTGAGCGCCGACCCTGCGGGCAGGACCGTGCTCCAGCCGGCCTTGCGCACGGTCACGCCGCCCCGGCCGAGGACCTCGGCGCGGCCGGCCTGCATGTCCACCACGAGCGCGGTGTGCTCGTCGACCCCGAGCACGGCCGCCTCCGGCGGCAGCTCGCGCTCCATCAGGGCTAGCCTGCGCTCGCCGAGGTAGCAGAACCTGGTGTCGTGCGTGCCGCCCTCGGCGTTGTCGTAGTGCGGGATGACGGCCACCTTGAGCCCGAGCACGCTCAGCAGGTCGAGCCCGTCCAGCCAGTGCGGGTCGGCGCCGACCTTGTAGATCTCGTACACAGGCACGGCGAGCACGCCCATCGCGGCGGCGGCGGCCGACGCGATGATCGTGATCCCGGCCCCGGCGGCGATCCGCTCCCGCAGCGCTCCGGCGACCGGCCCGCCGCGCCAGCGTGACAGGGCGTAGGACGGGCTGCCGGGCCCGGCGAACACCCAGTCGGCCGACCGGATCGCCGCGAGGCCGGTGCCCGCCCGGTCGGTGCCCGCCCGGCCGGCGTCGCTGACGACCGCGACGTCCAGCCCGACGCTGCGGGCGAAGTAGGCCTGCGCGCGCGCCGAGATGTCGGCCGCGTTCTCCTGGAATGCGTACGGGGTGTCGAGCAAGACCGCGCTGGGCTTTGGGAAGCTGGCACCGTGGTGGCCGGCGCCGAGCCGGACGGCGAGCGCCTTGTGAATGGTCACCATCGTGGGACTGGTCTCGCCCGAGCCCATGATCGCGAGTATCCGGAGCCGCGTGACGTCCCCCATCGAGCCTGCCTCCTTGCTCCGGATACCGCCGCCCTTACCCTACTTTCCTATGCGGCGGATAGACGCGCACGAGCGCAGGCGGCGGCTGGCCGTGCGGCACGGCCTCGTGCCGGCAACGCGCGAGGCGGCTACGCCGGTCCTGGCGGCCAGGTCCGTCGTCGCGCTGCACGCGACCGACCCCGCCACCGTGTACCTGTCCGTCCGGGCGAGGACGGCGTCCTCGCTGACCCCGGCCGTCATCGAGGACTCGATGTACGAGCGGCGCGAGCTGGTGCGGATGCTCGGGATGCGAAGGACCGTGTTCGTCGTGCCCGCCGAGTGCGTGCCCGTGGTACAGGCGGCGGCCGCCGACAAGGTCGCCGCCGACCAGCGGGCGCGGCTGCTCAAGCTGCTCGATCAGGCGGTTGTGCCAGCGGCTGAGCCCGGCACCTGGCTGGCCGGCGTCGAGCGGTCGGTGCTTCGCGCGCTGGCCGAGATCGGCAGGCCAGCGACCGCGGCAGAGCTGTCCGCCGCCGAGCCGCGATTGCGGACGACCGTCCGGCTCGCCGCAGGCAAGTCATACGAGGCCACGCAGAACATCACCAGCAGGGTGCTGCTCGTGCTCGCCGCGCAGGGCAAGATCGTCCGGGGCAGGCCGGTCGGGTCGTGGCTGTCGCAGCAATATCGCTGGGCTCTTGCCGAGCACTGGCTGCCAGGGCAAGCAAGCCCTGGAGCCGACGCGGCGGACGCGCGGGCCGAGCTCGCCAGGTGGTGGCTCGCGGCGTTCGGGCCAGCACCGCTCGCCGACCTGAAGTGGTGGACCGGCTGGACGACGGCCGAGGTCAGGCACGCCGTGGCCGCGCTTGGCGCGGCCGAGGTGGACCTGGCAGGCGTCGACAGCGCGGCCGGCGTGGCCGGCCTGGCCCTGCCCGATGACCTGGAGCCCACGCCCGACCCCGGCGACTGGGTCGCCCTGCTGCCAGCGCTGGACCCGACGGTCATGGGCTGGCGGGACCGGTCATGGTTCCTCGGCCCGCACGGGCCCGCGCTGTTCGACGCCAACGGCAACGCCGGCCCGACGGTGTGGCTGGCCGGCCGGGTCGTCGGCGGCTGGGCGCAGCGCAGGGACGGCGAGATCGCGACCAGGCTGCTCGAGGACGTCGGAGCCGACGCGAGGGCGCTGATCGACAGGGAAGCGGCGCGCGTTCGCGACTGGCTGGGCGACGTCCGCGTGACCCCGCGCTTTCGCACCCCCGCCGAGCGCGAGCTGTCCGCTGGGCGGTGACGGCGCCCGCGTCGGCTAACCAGCTTGCTCGGCGAGCCTGCGCATCAGGTCGTCGCGCCTGGCGGCGAGCTGATCGGCCAGGCTGTCTTGCTCGTCGGCAGCCTGGATGAGCGCGCCCCGGTCCGCCGGGTCATCGGCCTCGCCCACGCCCGCCCTGATGTCGGCTGCGGTCTTGCGCACGTTCGCCAGGTCGATCTCGACTTGCCTGAGCTCGGCCCGCAGGTCGGTCTCCCCGTTCATCCGCGTTCCTTTCCTGTCAAGCTGACTGTCGCGCTAGGCGTGCCTGCCCGCGAGGGCGCGAGCGGTGAGCACCCGCGCGAGGTGCTCACGGTAGGCGCGGTCGGCGTGGATGTCCGTCCCCGGCGACGTGCCGTCGGCGGCGAGCTCGGCGGCTTGCTCGGCGCTCGCCCCTTCGGCCAGCGCCCGCTCGGCCGCGTGCGCGCGGATCGGCGTCGGGCCCATGTTCGCCAGGGCGATCCGGCCGGCGACCGCGGCGGCGCCGACGATCGCCCAGTCGTTGGCGCGCCGCACGAACTTCTGATACCCCCAGAGCGCCCCTGGCCTGCACGGCACGCGGATGGCGGTGAGCAGCTCGTCGGGGGCGAGCGCGGTTTCGAAGAACCCGGTGAAGAAGTCCTCGGCGCTGACCAGGCGGGTACCGTCGGGACCGGCCAGCTCGACGGACCCGCCGAGGGCGACCAGCGCCATCGGCAGGTCGGCCGCCGGGTCGGCGTGCGCGAGCGAGCCGCCGATCGTGCCCCGGTGCCTGATCTGGGGGTCGCCGACCAGCGACGCGGAGTGGGCAAGCAGCGGCGCCTGCGCCCTGACCAGATCCGACGCGGCCAGGTCCGCGTGCCTGGTGGTCGCGCCGATGACCAGCTCGTCGCCTTCCGCCCTGATCCCGGCGAGCCCGGCGATCCTCGCGATGTCGATGAGCACCCCGGGCGCGGCGAGCCTCAGCTTCATCATCGGCAGCAGGGAATGGCCACCGGCCAGGATCTTGGCGTCCTCGCCACGGCTGACGAGCAGCTCGATCGCGTGCTCGGCCGAATCGGCGGCGACGTAGTCGAACGGGGCGGGGATCACGCGGTCACCTCGGCCCCCGTGCTGGCCCGCGGCGTGCTTGCCTGAGTGGCTGCGGCGGCCAGCACCGCGCGGACGATGTTGTGGTATCCGGTACACCGGCACAGGTTGCCCTCGAGGCCCTCGCGCACCTGCCGTTCGGTGGGGCTGGGGTTCTCTGCCAGCAGGCTGATCGCGGCCATCACCATGCCAGGGGTGCAAAAGCCGCACTGCAGCCCGTGCTCCGCGCGGAACGCCTGCTGCACCGGGTGCAGCTCACCGCCGGGCGCCAGCCCCTCGGCCGTGACGACATCCTGGCCCGCCGCCTGCGCGGTGAGCACGGTGCACGACTTCACCGACTCGCCGTTCAGCAAGACCGTGCACGCGCCGCACGAGGTCGTGTCGCAGCCTACGTTCGCCGCGCGCAGGCCGCACACCTCGCGCAGGTAGTGCACGAGCAGCAGCCTCGGCTCGACATCGTCGGACCGGGGCTCGCCGTTCACGGTGAGCTTGACCTCCATCACGCGCCCTTTCTGTCCCGGCTAGCCTGGATCGCCCGCCAGACCCGCATCGGGGTGACCGGCATGTCGATGTGCCGCACGCCCAGGTGGGCGACGGCGTCGATGATCGCGTTCTGCACGGCGGGCGTGGCGCCGATGGTGCCTGCCTCGCCGATGCCCTTGGCCCCGAGCGGGTTATAGCTGGTCGGCGTCGCCATGTCGGCCAGCTCGAAGCTGGGCAGCTCGGTCGCGCTCACGATCGGGTAGTCGGCGAAGCTCGCGGTGAGCGGGTTGCCTTCGGCGTCGTAGACCACCTCCTCGAGCAGTGCCTGCGCGGCGCCCTGAGCGATCCCGCCGTGCCGCTGCCCCTCGGCGAGCAGGGGGTTGAGCACGACGCCGGCGTCGTCGACGGTCACCACGCGGCGAAGCACCGCCTGGCCGGTTTGCGTGTCGACCTCGGCGACGGCGACGTGCGTGCCGAACGGGAAGGTCGGGCCAGGCGCGGTGAACACGGTGCGGACCACGAGCCGCTCTGCCCTGGCCAGATCGGCAAGGCGCACCGATGCCTCGGGGTCGCCAGCCACGGCGAACGCGCACCGCTCACGATCGAAGCGCAGGTCCTCCGCGCTGGCCTCGAGCGCGGCGGCGGCCCGGTCCCTGGCCACGTCGATCAGCTCGCGGGACGCCTGCTGCACCGCGGCGCCGCCCTGCTGCAGGCTGCGCGACCCGCCGGTGCCGCCGCCCTCGGGGATCAGGTCGGTGTCACCCCAGCGCACGGTGATCTTCTCGACGTCGATGCCAAGCTCCTCGCTTGCGATCATCGCCCATGCGGTTGAGTGCCCCTGGCCGTGCGGTGACGTGCCGGTCAGGATCGTCGCCGTGCCGTCGGGGTGGATCTCGACCGTGGCGTTCTCGTTGGGCCCGGCGTCATCGCCGTCGCCGCCGCCGGTGATCTCCACGTAGCAGGCGATGCCGACGCCGAGCTGCACCACGTCGTCGCCCGCGCGCCGCCGCTCCTGCTCGGCCCGCAGCTCCTCGTAGCCGGCGGCCGCGAGCGCCCGGTCGAGCGCGGCGGCGTAGTCGCCGCTGTCGTACTTCGCGCCGAACGCGGTCTGGTGCGGCTCGGTGAACGGCGGCAGCAGGTTCCGCCTGCGCACGACGGCCGGGTCGACGCCGACCTCGGCGGCGAACAGGTCGAACGCCCGCTCGAGCGCGGCTGTCGCCTCGGGCCGGCCGGCCCCGCGGTAGGCGCCGATCGGGGTCGTCGTGGTCACGACCGAGGTGGCGATCGCCTCGGCGCGGGGGATCGAGTAGGGACCCGGCGCCATCATGATCGTCAGGAACGGGAGCACCGCCCCGATCCGCGGGTAAGCGCCGGCGTCCTGGATGATCTTCAGCCGGTAGGCGAGCACGTCGCCGTCCCTGGTGCCGCCGATCATGATCTCGTGCCGCTGGCCACGGCCGTGCGTCATCGAGGTCAGGTTCTCGTACCTGGTCTCGGTCCACCTGGCCGGCCTGCCGAGCCTGCGGGCGACCCAGGCCACGACCACGTGCTCGGGATCGGCGCCGAACTTGGCGCCGAACGCCCCGCCGACGTCCGGGGTGATCACGCGCACCTGGCTCGCCTCGAGGCTGAGTATCTCGGCCAGGTCGTCCCTGGTGCCCTGCGCGCCCTGATTCGGGATCCAGGTGGTCAGCCTGCCGTCGGGGCCCCACGCCGCGGCGGCCGCCCGAGCCTCCATCGGCGCGGGCGCCACCCGCTGGTTGACGATCGTGGCGCTCACCACGACGTCGCACCCGTCGAACAGGTCCTCGCGCAGGCTGGCGGGGTCGCCGAACCTCGCGGCCACGTTCGTGCCAGCGTCGGCGAACAGGATCGTCTCGTCGGCGAGCGCCGTGTCCAGGTCGGCCACGGCCGGCAGCGGGTCATAATCCACGTCGACAAGCTCGACCGCGTCCTCGCCCTGGTACGCGTGCTCGGTGACGACCACGGCTACCGGCTCGCCGACGAACCTGACCACGTCGGCCGCGAGCGGCCGCCTGCCCATGGTGCCGTTGACCAGGGCGGTCATCATCGGCTTGATGACCGGCAGGTCCGCGGTGTCGGCGCTGGTGAAGACCGCGAGCACACCGGGCGCGGCGAGCGCGGCCGTCGCGTCGATGCGGGCGATCCGCGCGTGCGCGACGGGGGACCTGACGAAGAACACATGGCAGGCGCCGGACAACCGCTCGTCGGTGATGTCCTCGGTGTAGACGCCGCCCGTCGTCAGGAACCGCGGGTCCTCGGTCCGCAACACCCTGGTGCCAAGGATGCTCATCCGGTCTCCCGTTCGCTGTGGGTCTGGTCGCGGTGCGACCGCAAAAGTGACTCTACCGGTCATCTCGCTCGCCTCCGGACGCTCGCCTCCGGGGCAGGCAGAAAACCAGTTGGGGGTCGCTGACCTGCTCGGTTAAGATCCTTTGGCCGCAGCCGAATCAGATTGGATCAGTGTCATGTTCCCGCGCGCGCTCACGCGCCGCTATCCGGTCCTGTCCAACAAGAACTTCAGGTTCCTGCTCGCCGATCGGCTGCTGGCCCCGATGTCCGTCGCGTTCTCGACGGTCGGCGTCTCCTTCGCGGTGCTCGACGTGACCAGGTCACCGGCGCACCCGAACGGATCGGCCGCGGACCTGGCCTTCGTGCTTGCGGCGCAGACCGCGCCGTCGCTGGTGGTCCTGCTGATCGGCGGGGTCATCGCCGACCGGGTCGCGCCGCAGTTCGTGATCGTCGCCGCGTACATCATGATCGCGGCTGGCGAGGGGACATTCGGCGTCGTCGTGCTGACCGGCCACGCGCGCATGGCGAACATGATCGCGCTTGAGCTGCTGACCGGGTCAGGGATGGCCCTGTTCTACCCGGCGTCGACCGCGCTGCTGCCCAGGCTGGTGCCAGCCGGGGAGCTCACCGAGGCCAGCGCGATCAGCAGGCTGGGCATGAACGCGGGCACCATGGCAGGGGCGGCGCTGGCCGGAGCGTGCGTGGCCGCGTTCGGGCCGGGCTGGGCGCTGACCGCCTGCGGCGTCGGCATGCTCGGCACGGTGCCGCTGAACCTGGCGATCCGGCTGGCTGCGAGCGAGCGGATCGCCTCCGCGTCCGAGCCCGCGCCGAGCGCGCTGCGTGAGCTGCGCGAGGGCTGGGCTGAGTTCAGGTCGCACACCTGGCTGTGGGTCACGGTGCTCCAGTTCACCGTCGTGCTCGCCGCGTGGTACGGCGGATTCCAGGTGCTCGGCCCCGTCGTCGCGAAGGCGCACCTCGGCGGCGCCCAGGCCTGGGGCCTGATCTCGGCGGCCGAGGCCGTCGGCCTGATCGCCGGCGGGTTCGCGGCGCTGCGGTGGACCCCGCGGCGGCCGGTCAGGTTCGTCGTGCTGATCGGCGGGGCGATCGCGGTGGCGCCGCTGTCGCTGGCGATGCTGCTGCCACTGCCGGTGATCTTGCTGACCTCGTTTGGGCTCGGCGTCGGGAGCGAGCTGATGATGGTGGTCTGGACCGTGACGATGGCGACCAAGATCGCCCCGGACAAGCTGGCCCGGGTTTCCGCCTATGACGCGCTCGGCTCGATGATGGGCATGCCGGCCGGGGCGATCGTCGCCGGGCCGATCGCCGCGATCGTCGGCGTGTCGGCCACCCAGTACGGCGCCGTCGGTTGCATCGTGGTCGCCTCGGCCCTCGCGCTGATCGCGCGCGATGTCCGCACCACCCGGTCCGCTGCCGGGCCGTCAGGCGGCCAGGGCGGTGTCGCCGATGAAGGCGGCCCAAAGCTCGCTGTAGGTGCCGCCGGCGGCGAGCAACTCCTCGTGCGTGCCGATCTCGGCGATCTGGCCGGAGTCGAGGACCACGATCCGGTCGGCGCGGGCGGCGGTGCTTAGCCGGTGCGCGACCAGCAGCGTCGTGCGCTTGGCCATGAGCTGCTCGGTGGCACGGATCACGGCCGCCTCCGCCGCCAGGTCGAGCGCCGCGGTCGCCTCGTCAAGCAGCAAGATCGCCGGGTCCACGAGGTAGGCCCTGGCCAGGGCGATGAGCTGGCGCTGCCCGGCCGAGAGGTTCTTGCCGCGCTCGGCGACCTGATGGCGGAAGCCGTCAGGCAGGCGGGCGATCATCTCGATGGCCCCGACGCCCCTGGCCGCGGCCTCGACCTCGGCGTCGGTGGCTTCCGGCTTGCCGTAGGCGATGGCGTCGCGGATCGTCCCTGGGAACAGGTAGGGCTCCTGCGGGACGACGCCTAGCTGCCTGCGGTAACTGCCCAGGTCGTAGTCGCGCACGTCGACACCGTCGATCAGCACCCGGCCCGCCGTCACGTCATAGAACCGCGCGGCGAGCTTGACAAGCGTCGACTTGCCCGCGCCGGTCTGGCCGACCAGCGCGATCGTCTCACCAGGACAGACTCGCAGGCTCACCCCGGCGATAGCGTCCTGCAACATGTCGCGGTACCTGAACCGGACGTCGGCGAACTCGATCGCGCCGTGCAGCCGCCCGGCGACCACCGGGTGATCGGCCTGCGGGGTGCTCGTCGGCGTCCGCATCAGGCCGGAGATCCTGCGCAGGCCGACGGCTGCCTGCTGATAGCCGTCGAACACCTGGGACATCTGCTGCACGGGGGAGAACAGCATGTCGATGTACAGCAGGTACGCGATGAGGCCGCCGGCCGTCAGCACCCCGCTGTGCACCTCGCCAGCGGCGGTGAAGAGCACGAGCGCGCCAGCTATGGTCGACAGCGCCTGCACGAACGGGAAGTACACCGAGATGTACATCTGCGCGCGCAGCCGCGAAGACCGGTATGACGTGCTCAGCCCGGCGAACCTGCCGAAGTTGACCTGCTCGCGCCGGTACGCCTGGGCGACCCGCAGCCCGGCGACGTTCTCCTGCAGGTCGGCGTTGACGGCGCTGACCTTTTCCCTCGCGTCGGCGTACGCCTTCGAGGACTTGGCGCGGAACACGATCGTGGCGGCGATCAGCACCGGCAGCACGCTGAACAAGGTGAGCCCGAGCCTGACGTTGATCAGCAGCAGGGCGATCATCACGCCGATGAAGGTCAGCCCGGAGTTCACCATCGTGATCAGGCCGGTCTGCAAGAACGTCGACATCGCGTCGACGTCCGTTGTCATCCTGGTCATGATGCGCCCGGCCATCTCGCGCTCGTAGAAGTCAAGGCCGAGCCGCTGCAGCTGCGCGAAGATCTTGACGCGCAGCGCGTAAAGCAGCCGCTCGCCGTTGCGGCCGACGACGACGGTCTGCACCACGTTCACCACCCAGTCGGCGAGCACGATCGCGAGCGCGGCCACCGATATCAGCGCGATCACGCCGAAAGCCTTCACCGTGATGCCGTGGTCGATGCCGACTCGCATCAGCCAGGGGAAGGCGATGTTCGCCACGGCGTCGAGCCCGTCGAGTATCAGGCCGGCGACAAGCGCGATCGCGAACGGCCGCAGCAGCCTGCGCAGGGCGAACCCGGGGTCGGCGGCGCGGCTGAACTCCTGGTCCACGTTCGGGGTGTCGGTCGCAGGCGGCAGCGCGGCCACCTTCGCGAGCAGTTCGGGCGTGGGCGGGACGTCGGCGAGCATCCCGCCGCTGCCGAACGTCGCACGGCCGCCAGCCCCCCGGGCGGCGCCGCCGCCAAAGCCAGCCCCACGGCCGATCGCCGTGTTCGGGTTGCCAGGCCGGCTCGCGGTGCGCACTGTGCCAACAGTGGCCGCGGGGCTCGTCGTGCTCGCTTGCTGGTAGTCCGGCCAGAGCTGCGGCGTGCTTGTGCTCGCGGTCCCGTTGGCAGGCTGGTTCGCGTAGTAGGCGAGCTCGCCAGCGTCGACGCCCTCCGCGTCCTCGCCGGGGCCGGCGATGAGCAGCCGGTAGAGCGGGCAGCGCTCGGACAACTCCGCGTGGGTGCCGAGATCGACCAGCCTGCCCTCGTCGAGCACCGCGATCTTGTCGGCTAGTTGCAGCGTGGACCGCCGGTGCGCGATCAGCAGCGTGGTGCGCCCGGCCATCACGCGCCGCAGCGTCTCGTGGATCTGCGCCTCGACCCGCGCGTCCACCGCGGAGGTCGCGTCGTCGAGCACCAGGATCGCCGGGTCGGTGATCAGCGCCCTGGCCAGGGCGACCCGCTGGCGCTGGCCACCTGACAAGGTCAGGCCCTGCTCGCCTATCACGGTGTCATAGCCGTCGGGCAGCTCAAGTATGAACTGCTCGGCCTCGGCCGCCCTGGCGGCGGCGACGACCTGGTCCTGCGTGGCGTCGGGCCTGCCGTAGGAGATGTTGGCCTTGATCGTGTCGGAGAACAGGAAGCTCTCCTCCATCACCAGCCCGATCGCCGCGCGCAGCGAGTCGAAGGTCAGGTCGCGCACGTCGTGGCCGCCGATCCGCACGGCTCCGCCCGTCACGTCGTAGAACCTGGGCAGCAGCAGCGAGATCGTGGACTTGCCAGAGCCCGACGTCCCCACCACGGCCACCGTCTCACCTGGCCTGACCCGCAGCGACAGCCCGCGCAGCACCGGCTCGGACGGCAGGTAGCCGAAGCTGACGTCGTCAAGCTGCACGTCGGGTGCCTGCGCTCCAGGCTCGCTGGCCAGCGCGACCGCGCCAGGTTTTTCTGTCAGCACGGGCCGGGAGTCGATCACCTCGAACACCCTGATCACGCTCGCGCGGGCCTCCTGCCCGATCGTGATCAGCCCGGTGAGCGCCCGGACCGGGCCGTTGAGCTGCGCGAGGTAGGAAGAGAACGCGAAGAACGTGCCGAGGTTGATCTCACCGCGGATCGCCAGCCACCCGCCGAACGCGAGCACCCCGACCTGGCCGAGCGACGGGATGGCCTGCAGCGCGGGGTTGTACCTGGCCATCAGCCTGACCGCGCGCACCCGAGCCGCGTAGAGCAGGCCGCTCGCGTCCTCAAGCCGCTCGATCTCCTGCTCTTCCTGGCCGAAGCCCTTGACCACCCGCACCCCGGTGACCGCGCCGTCTACCACCCCGGCCACGTCGGCCGCCCGCTGCTGCGCGTCCCAGCTCGCAGGGAAGAGCTTGGTCCGCGATATCGCCGAGATCACGAACAGCGCGGGCCCGACCGCGAGCGCGATGAGCGTGAGCAACGGCGAGAGCACAGCCATCACGATCATGGACAAGAAGAACAGCGCCACGTTGCCGAGCAGCATCGGGGTCATGCCGAGCAGGCTCTGCACCATGTTCACGTCGGAAATGGACCGGCTCACGATCTGGCCGGTGTGCAGCTGATCCTGCCTGGCGCCGTCCAGCCTGGACAGCGCGGCGAACATCTCGGTCCGCAGGTCGTGCTGCACGTCGAGGGAGACCCGGCTGCCCAGGTACCGCCGGGTGCACACCCCCGCGAAGCTCAGCACCGCGGCGATCAGCAGCGCCGTCGCGCCCACCCAGATCGGCTGGTGGTGGCTCAAGATGGCGTCGTTGACGATGTCGCGCTGGATCAGCGGGATGGCAACGGCCACCAGCGTGGCGAGTATCGACCCGGCCAGCGCCAGCATCATCGCGCCCGGGTATCGCCAGCAGTACAGCGTGATTCTGCGCAGCCAGCCCGAACCCCCCGCGTTGCTGGCCTTGTCGGCCACGGTACCGCCCTGGGACACCCCGGACCCCGATGGCCCAGGACCCCCCGCAGCCATCATTCGCTCTCCTCCCGCCGATCCCCGTATCCGTTCGTTAGCCTAACAAAGAACTCTCGGTGTTTGGCTGATCGCGGTAGGCGTGATGTCATGGGCCGGGCGGATCTCGCTCGCGCCGACCCAGGACTAGCTGGCGAGCTGCTAGCTGGCGAGCTGGGTCGGCGCGAGCGGTTAGAGCTTGGCCTCGATGGCGGGGATGGGCGCGGCGGCGCAGACGCTCGCGGGCTTGTTGCTTGTCATCTTGCAGATGGCCGCCGTGATGTAATTCGCGGTGCCGATGACGTTGGTAGCCACGGCGGTCGTCGGGATCTTCAGCTCCCTCGCGATCTGCGTCCAGCTGAGGCCGTGCAGCACCTGCGGGTCGTACAGCGGGCCGGTCAGCACGATCTTGTTGCCGAACGAGATGAAGGGGTAGCCGACCCCCTCAGGCCCGGTGTCGTACTTTACCCAAATCGCCTGCTGCGCCGCCGTGGGCTTCTGGAGCAGCTGCTTGGTCACGGTGGCGTTCTCGACCGGCGTGAAAGTGAGGTACTTGCTCGTGTAGCGCTGCTTGTAGAAGGTGAGCGTGGCTGTGTTGGGGTAGACGTCAGTGCTTGACGAGTGGATGCCGGTGAACGGGCCGAACGTGCCGAACCTGGCCAGCGCGATCGCCATCGACCAGCGCGTGGCCGCGCAGTAAGGGCAGAACTCCGCGCCGATGTAGAGCATGTCCGGCTTGCCGTCGCTGGTCAGCGGCGTGCCGTTGATCGGCTTGAGGTACCCGCCGATCGGGTTCGGTATCCCGCCCGTGCCTATCGCCGCGTACGTGCCGGCCGGCATGGTCGTGATGGCGGTGGCGACCGAGGCAGGCAAGTGGCCATTGTCACCCAGCTGCTTGGCCGAGGACGTGAACACCGTCTTGCCGACGATCAGCCCGACGACGATCACCAGCACCAGGCCGACCGCCCCGCTGATGAGCAGCGTGTTGCGCCGCCGCTCCGCCCGTCTCGCCGCCGCTTGCTGCGCCGCGATCCGCTCCCGCGCGCTCGCGGCCCTAGTCCTCGCGCCCTTACCCATTGTCGGTGGTTTCCGTCCCTTGAACTCCTGACATCACGACGCGCGAGATTATCAGGGCGAACAATATGAAGGTGATGATGTGCACGCCCGTGCAGTACAGGCAGATGGCGTCGATCCTGAACAGCTCAGCCCAGATCAGGTAGAGCACCAACAAGATGCCGACGAGTACCGCTGCCAGCCTAGCCCAGTGCACGGGGGCCCAGCGCGCGCGCCAGCCCCAGCGCGAGTTGATCGCGACCATGAACACGAAGAACGCCAGGCCGGCCACCGAGACGGGGATGCCGCCGCTTGGGCCGGCCGGCAGGCGCGACCATTCGCTTGTCGTCACGGCCAGGCAGTTGATCGTCTTGTTCTCAGGGCAGAAGCCGAAGCTCGGCGCCGTGCTGAAGTGCTGGACCGTCAGGTAGACGGAGTCGGCGAGCCCGAGCACCGAGAACAAGATCGTGGCGAACGGCAAGCCGCCGCCGCACCAGTCCACAGTGGCCCGCAGCGCCGAGACCACGGCGTCGCGCACGGCGCGGATGCCGGAAGCGGCCCAGGCTCCGGCGCCGCGTCCCGCGGCCGCCTGCTTGCCTGGTGCCTGCTTGCTAGGGGCCTGCTTGCTAGGGGCCTGCTTGCGCGCGGCGGCGCCGTTCCCGTTGGGCCTGGCCGCCGCGCTCGGGGTGGCGGCAGGCTGTTGTGCCGGGGTTGGCTTGGTGTCCGGTGCCTTGCTTGCCGTCGGCTTGCTTGCCGTCGGCTTGCTCGTCGGGCTCGCCGTGACGGGCTTGGCGGACTTGCTCGCCGATTGGCGTGATGCCATCAAATGCTCCTGCCTACCGCCCTGACGGCGGGTGCGGAGCACACGCTGCCGGGTTGGCCGTTCGTGATCTTGCAGATCGCGGCGGTGATGTGGTTCGCGGCGCCGAGCACCTGCTTGGCCACCGGGCTGTCCGGATTCTGCAGGTCGCTGGCGACCTGTGCCCAGGTCAGGGCCGTCGGGGATGCGACGCCGGGTCCGTAGACGGTGCCGAGCGTGCTCGGCAGGTACTGCGCGCTGGTGATCGTGTACTTGTTGCCGACATCGACGAACGGGAAGTAGCCGCCCGGGTCGTACTTGTTCATGATCGCCTGCTCGGCCGCCGTGGGTGCCTGCAACGCCTTGTAGGTCGTCGTCTCGGTCTCGACGGGCACGAAGGTCAGGTACTTGCTTGTGTACGTGGACTGGTAGAACGTGAGCGTGGGCGTCCGCGCGTAGAGATCGGTGCTGCTCGAGTGCGTGAAATGCAGGCCAGCGAAGCTGCCGAACCTGCTCAGCGCGACCGTCATGGCCCACCGCTCGGCGCCGCAGAACGGGCAGTACTCAGCACCGATGTACAGCACCTCAGGCTTGCCGCCGATGGTCAGCGGTGCACCCGAGATGGCGGTCAGCGGGGTGACCGCGTCCTTGCCCGTGGGTCCGGCCCCCACCGCGTTCAGCGTGCTCGCGGGCACCGTGGTGATCTCCCTGGCAACCGTCGCGTCAGACCGCGCCGCCTGCGCCTTAGGGGTGGCCGGCTTCGGCTGCAACGCCTTGACGACGATGAGGACGACCACGAGGACGACGACGAGCAGCACGCCGCCGCCCGCGATCAGGCTCCGCCTGCGCGCCTCGGCGCGCCGTGCCGCGGCCTGCTGGGCGGCGATCTTCGCCCGGGCCGTCAGCTCTCGGTTTCGCTCCGCTTTGCCCATTTCCTGCTGTCTCACTCCTGCCGGATGCGTAGGGCCGCGCGCCGGTACCCATGCTAGGACGAAGCGCGGGGTGCGACCGCGCCCGTTACCGAAGCGCAGTGATCAGGCAAGCACGACAAGCTGAACGCTAGCTGAAGACTGACTGTGCTTCCCCCCGGCTCGCCTCCGGGCGCGAGCTGATCATGGACGGCTGGGGTTGCGAGAGCGCCGACGAGCGGCTATGGCTACGCCGACGATGAACAGATTGGCGCGTTCCGTCGTGCCCGGTGAGGATTGTCGGCATGAGGCTGCTGGTACTGGGTGGGACGCATCATGTCGGGCGCGCGGTCGTGGAGACCGCGCTGGCGCGCGGTGACGAGGTGACGACGCTGACCCGAGGGGTCAGTGGCGCTCCGGCGGCGGGCGCGCGGGCACGCTATGCCGATCGGACCGATCCGGCCCAGCTCCGATCGGCGCTCGGCGACGATACCTGGGACGCGGTGATCGACACCTGGAGCCATGCTCCCTTCGTGGTGCGGGACTCGGCCACGGTGCTGGCCGGGCGCGTCGGCCACTACGGGTACGTGTCGAGCAGGTCGGTATACCAGTGGCCGTTTCCCGCGGGCGCGGACGAGAGCGCCCCTGTGGTGGACGGCGACCCGGCCAGCGAGGACGGCGCTGACTACGCCGCCGCCAAGCGCGGCGGTGAACTGGCCGCGATCGAGTACTTCGACGGCCGCTGCGTGCTCGCCAGGGCAGGCCTGATTCTCGGTCCGTACGAGCTGGTAGGCCGGATGCCGTGGTGGCTGCGCCGGATCGAGCGCGGTGGTGACGTGCTGGCGCCGGGCCCGCGCGACCGCCCGCTGCAGTACATCGACTGCCGGGACCTCGCGGCCTGGATGCTGCACGCCGCCGACACGGGGATCGCCGGCGCGTTCAACGCGGTCAGCAGGCCAGGGCTCGCGACCATGGAGAGCCTGCTCGACGCCGCGATCACCGCTGTGTCAGCCACGAGCGGTTCCCGCGCGAACCTGGTCTGGGTCGAGCCCGAGGTGATCGAGGCCGCCGGCATAAAAGGATGGACCGAACTGCCCGTCTGGACCCCGCCCTACGGCGAGCTGGCCGGGCTGCACGATGGCGACGTGCGCGCGATCTACGACGCTGGCCTGGAGTGCCGCCCCGTGACCGAGACGGTCACAGACACGTGGCGCTGGCTCCTGGCCGAGGGCGACCCGCCCGAGCGGGAAGGCCGGCCACGGCACGGGCTCACCTCTGAGCGTGAGCGCGAAATTCTCGCGCGTGCCCCACGAACTTCGGGGTGTTGACCTTGTCAGGCCTGATCACGTAGATGATGCGGCCCTGCGGGCCGATCGTCGAGGCCGGGTAGTCCGTGTCCAGGTACTTGTGGGCCAGTTCGTCGATGTGATCCCTGGCCTGCTGGCCGTCGATCGAATCGACCACATGGCCACGTACCTCGGACCAGTCCCAGGGGTCCTCGTCCGAGTGAATGAGCACGGTCACCCGCGGGTCCCGGCGAATGTTCTTGCTTCGCTGGCGCTGTGGCTCGGTGTTCACGAGTATGTTCTCGCCGTCCGTGTCGATCCAGGTCAACAGCGCCTGCGGCTGGCCGTCTGGCATCAGGGTGACCACCGTGGCGTAGTTGCGGCCCTTGGCAAGGCGGACGGTGTCGGCGTCGAGAGACATAAGACCGACGATAACTCTGCTGGTCAGGCGCCCTGCGTGCAGGTCACGTCGGTGATGGTCTCGTCACCAAATGCTCGCTGTGCGCCCGTATGCCGGCCGTGCCCCACGATCAGTGAGCCGGTGACGTGTCACCAAGCGGCGGCGGGGAGCCTGTCCTGGATAGCTGGCGATCGATCGCGGCTAGGTCGTAATCGCCTGTCTTGAGGCCTATCTTGAGGCCGTGACTGATCTCGCAGGCGGTCATGCCGAGGCGGAAGGCCCGGTACGCCGGTTCTTCCAGCGCGTTGAGTGGCCACGGTCCAGCCCGCCACCAGCCGGGCGGCGCTCCGGCAGGAGCGCACCAACTCCGATCATCCCGATTGTGGCCTGGGCCAGCCACGCCCAGTAGCCCGGTCCGGCCGGGCCGCGCCGAGCAGCCCGGTACGGCCGGGGCCACGCCCAGTAGCTCGGTCCCGGCCGGGGCCTTCGCCCAGCAGTCCGGTCCGGCCGGGCCGCGCCCAGCAGCCCCGCCCGTTTCATCACCATCACCCCTTTCGCTCCGCACGCCGCGCCGCAGCCGACCGGGTGAATGGGCCCTTCACCCGAAAGGACCGGACCGATGTGCCATTCAGCCGGCGGGGACGATCAGGATCTGTGACGTGAGATAAGCAGGTGACCCATGGGACGAG
>JASIBM010000158.1 GCA_030045175.1 Streptosporangiaceae bacterium
CGCTGCCACGCGGCCCCGACGTCGGCCGGCCGCGCGCTGGCCCTGGCCAGCACCGATGCCACGGATCGGCCGAGGTCGGCCGGATCGGCCCTGGCGAACACGCTCCCCTCGGGCCCGAGTACCTCGCTCGCGTCCGAGGCGATCCGCCACGCGGCATCGAACTCGCTCATTGGCCGGTCATCTCCGCTCACCCAAACGAATCACATGTCTAGCCCGCCGTTGACGGCCCAGATCTGCCCGGTGATGTAGGCAGACTGGTCGGCGGCCAGGAAGGCGACGACGCGCGCGATCTCCTCCGGCCTGCCGAGCCTGCCGACCGGGATCTGCCCACGGATCTTGTCAAGCACCTTGTCCGGGATCGTGGCCAGCATGTCGGTGGCTATGAACCCAGGCGTGACCGCGTTGACGGTCAGGCCGATCCCGTCACCGGGCGGGCGCTGCGCCCTGGCTAGCTGGAAGACCGCCTCTTTGGCGAGCGACTTGGTGAGCCCGAACAGGCCAGACTTCGACGCCGCGTAGTTCACCTGGCCGATGTTGCCTGTCTCCCCGATCACCGACGAGACGTTGATGATCCTGCCGGTGCCCCGTTCGATCATGTGCTCGAGCGCCGCCTGGGCCATGAAGAACGCGCCGGACAGGTTGACCGAGATCACCTTGTGCCAGTCGTCGTCGGTCATCTTGGCGACGGTCCTGTCGATCGTGATCCCGGCGTTGTTGACCAGGATGTCCAGCCTGCCGTGCTGGTCAATCACCTCGCGCAGCACCCGCCGGCAGTCCTGCGCCGCGCCGATGTTCCCCTCGTGCACGGTGATCTTGCGCTCCGGGTAGTCGGCGGTGACGGTGGCGAGGAACTTCTCCGCGGCCTCCTGGCCGCGCCAGTAGCCGGCCGCGACGTCGGCTCCGTCGGCGGCCAGCTGGCGGCAGATGGCCGCGCCGATTCCGCGGGTGCCGCCGGTGACCAGCGCCACCCGGTCTCGTACCGAGGTCTGCCACGGCGCCTGGCCGGGTTGCGCGAGATCGGACTGTCCTGTGGTCACGGCTGACTCCCATCGCGCGGGGCCGGATACTTCAGCACGCTACGCGTCGATTGGCCAGCGCAAAAGATCAGAGGTCCCGTCTGCCCAGGCAATTAGTCCATCCGAGAGCGCGTCACCGGGCTGCCATGTGAACTCCGTGCAGGGCGTCCTGCAGCTCCCGCTCCCCTTCCTTGGACAGCGACGACTTCAGCACGGTGCCGCCGTACTTGCTGAGCGCATCGATGGCCTTGTCCGGCGTTATCTTCTCCACCATGAGGAACAGCGCCGACGTGCCGGGCTGGAGCATGTCGCGGACCTGGTCCTCGAACTGACGGTTGATTCCTAGCTGGCCCGCCTTGCCCATCATGGCTCCGAGCCCAGCCCCGATGGCCATTCCGAAGAAGGGGATGAAGAAAAGCAGGCCGAACAGGAATCCCCAGAACATTCCCCAGGTGGCCCCAGATCCGACCGGATGATGGCTGGTGTGCACGTGCAGGCGGCCCTCGCGGTCCCGTACGATGACGGCGATCGCGTCGGGCTCGATGATCAGGTCCTTCGCGAGGTGACGCGCCTCCGCGGCTGCCGCTTCGGCCGTCGTCTCGTCCTTGTATCCGATGGCAATGAGGTCGGACATCTGCGCTCCCCTAGGTCGACTCGCTGCGCCAAGTCCACACCGGACCGCTCGTGCCGCGCGCCACCCGCAACGGGTGAAGCGGCGAGTCAGGGCGACGAGCAAGGCTCATCTGCCCTCGGACAGGTATCCTCCGCATAGATTACGATTGACGCTTGCCCGGCAGGGGCCCCGACAGTGGGTCTGCGAAGCGAGAGGGACTCCACTGGGATTCGTGGTGAGAACGCGATGACGGCCGGAACCGCCGCCACGGCCAGCCCGGCTCGCGACGGGCTGGCCCACCTGCCGCTGCCAAGGAGCGGGCGCGTGATGGCGGCCTGGTTCGCCGCCGTCGCGCTCTATGCGGGGGGCCTCGCCCTGTTCGGCGGCACAGGCAGCGCGTTCCACGACCGAGTCTGGGCTGAATGGGCGGTCGGCACCTACGCGGTGAGCGCGCTCGTGGCGCTGCTCTGGCGTTCTCGCGGCACGGACGCGGCCATGCTGATCAGCCTGGCCGGCGCCCTGATCGCGCCGGCGATCTGGCTGCTCACCATCGGCCCGGGCGCGAACGAGACGAAGGTGCTCGAACAGGCAGCGGTGGGGCTGCTGCACCACGGCACGCCGTACCTGTCGGCCGCGCAGATCGCCAGTCAGACGCGGGTAACCGCGTATAACCCCTACCTGCCTGACATGACCATATTCGGACTGCCCCATGCACTGGGGCTGCCCGGCCCGCTCGGCAGCCCGACCGTGTGGCTCATCGCGTGCTCGGCGGCGCTGATCCTGCTGGCATTTCGCATCGTGGGCCGGCCAGACCCGGTGCGAAGCAGCATGCTGGCGATCACGTCACCGATGATCGCGTTCGCGCTGGCCGTGACGATCACTGATCCGCCGGTCCTCGGGCTGCTCTTCCTGACCTTCGCCCTGCTCGGCCGCAAGGCGCGGCCCTCGCCCGTCACGGGAGCCGCGATCTTGCTCGGCGTCGCGTGCGCGATGAAGACCACCGCGTGGCTGACCTTGCCTGTGCTCGTCGCCATGCTCGTCACCAGGGACGGCGTCAGGACGGCGATCAAGTTCACGGCGATCACCGCCGTCACCACGGCCGTGCTGTTCGTCGTGTTCGCGCCCGCACTGCTCGTCCACCCCGTCGACCTGATACAGAACACCGTGCTCTTCCCGCTCGGGCTGACGCACATCGCCACTCCCGCGGCCAGCCCGGTGCCTGGGCACCTGATCGCGTCGGCAGGACCGGACGGCCACAAGGTGGCGATCATCTTGCTGATCGCGGCAGGCGTCGCGATAGCCGCCTGGATCGTGCTCCGGCCTCCCGCGGACGTCAAGGCCGCGACGTGGCGCCTGGCTGTGGCGCTGACCGTGGTGTTCGCGCTAGACCCGGAGGCCAGGTTCGGTTACTTCGACTACCCGCTCGCGCTGTGCGGCTGGATAGCGCTCTGCTACGGCTTGCCGCTCTGGCGCGCCAGGCAGGCGGCGGCCACCGCTGAGCCCGCGGCGGTCGTCGCGACGGCGAGTCCGCTCGGCGAGCTGAGTCACGACCATCACAGCGAAGCCAACGAAGAAGACGCCCTCGGCGACCGCGCCTAGCGTGTCAGACACGTAGGCCACGAACAGGAGCGGATAGGCCACGCAGGCGCCGATGGCCAGCCACCGGTAGCAGCGCGCGGCCGCGGTCCGCTCGCCCCTGGTACGCAAGATCGCGCACCACAGGGCCAGCGTGATCGCACCGAATTCCACCATGCCCGCCCCATCGTGGACGTACTGGCTGGCCGGGAGCTTGAACTGCCACTCCAGGCTCATGCACCTCGCGCTGATGCCATCGGTGCAGACCTGATGGAACATCCCGCCCACCGAGCCTGCGACGGTGAAGACCAGCATGCTCACCCACTCCAGCCGGGCACCTGGGATATTCCTGGTCCCCGCCACCAGGAACGCGACGAGCATGAGCAGGCCGGCGAGCATGTCGGCGCGCTGCATCAGCGTGGCGTACGGGTGGCCGGCCACTTCCAGGTTGCTGAAGAACTCGTTGGGCGAGGCCAGCAAGCCCGGCTTGAGCGGCACGAGCACCCACCAGTTATAGGCAATCAGGCCGGCCGTCCCGGCGGCCCACGCCACCACCGGGCGCACAAGCGTGCGCCGCCGCTCGTAACTTCCGATACCGGGCCGTAGCGGCTCGGATCGCGACAGAAGCACGCACTCCGACATGAGCCCTCCTCATCAGTTACTTACCACACGCAAATAAATCTAAAACTCTTGCTTTCAGCAAGCAATCAACAAGGTTGCTGCGCCGGTGCGATCTGCGTCACACCACCGGCCCGCTAGGCGCGTCCCGCAGGCATCCGGCCTGCTGGCAAGCGCGTGGGCCGCACTTGCCGCACGCGGGAACTTTGCTCGACTGGTGCTAGCCTGTCGCCATGCCAGGCACTCAGGCGGCTGCCGGCGCGACCGAGGCACTCGCCAGCAGTAAGCAGCCGCCAGCATGCGACCTCCAGGCAGCGCCCGCCGAGGCGATCGGCGAGATCGGCACGGCGCTGTACTGGCTTGCCCGGTCACTCAAGCGAGCTCGGCTACACGACTTCCTGCTCGCCCAGGCGCGAGTCGACGCCGATCAGGCCGGGCTCGCCGTCCTCTACGTGCTGCACCTTGCCGGAGCCAACCTGCGCCTGTGTGACCTGGCCGAGCAACTGCGCATCGACGCCCCGGCCGTGACTCGCAAGGCTCAGCAGCTCGAGCGGTCGGGATTGGTCAGCCGGGCCCAGGATCAGGCAGACGCCAGGGCGACCAGAATTCAGCTCACCACCGCCGGCCGCCGGACGATCAGCCGCTTCCTGGCAGCCAGGCGAACGTGGCTGACCAACGTGCTCGCGGGCTGGTCCGACGCCGACCAGGCCGACCTCGCGCGACTGCTCCACCGCTTCGCCGACGACATGCACAGTCACCTTGAGGATCTCGAAGGCTGAGGAACCCGGGACTAGCACAGGACCCACGGGACGGGCCGAACATGGCGCATGCATCGTCCGCAGTGCCCGATCCCGCCCTCGTCATCCTGGACGGCGCGTCGGGCTCGGGCAAGTCGACCTGGGCAGGCTCTCGTTACCGCCCGGCCGAGGTGGTCTCGTCCGATCAGTTGCGCGGCATCGTCGGCAGCGGCGAGCACGACATCGGGGCTTCTGCCGACGCCTTCGCCGTGCTGGACCACGTCGTCGCGGCCAGGCTAGGACGCGGGCTCAACACGGTGGTCGACACGCTCGGCCTCGACCCACAGCGAAGGCGCGCTCACCTCGAGCTTGCCCGCCGGGCCGGCTTGCCCGCCGTGGCCGTGCTGTTCGAAACCGAGCCTGCCGAGTGCCGCCGCAGGAACCGGCTCCGCCTGACCCCAGTGCCCGCCACCGTGCTCGAAGGCCAGCTTCGCCGGATGGCCGGCGCCGCCAGCCAGCTCGAAGCAGAAGGCTGGACGCTCCGCCACGCGACCAGCGCCGATCTCGCGACCGCGGCAGACCCTGGGACAGCAGCGAACGCCAGTACCGTCGCGCCGCCGGCCAGCGAGATCACGATCGAGCCCGCCCACACCGTGGGCAGCGCGGCGGCCGCCGCCCGCCAGCGCGCCGCGCCCGCCCGGCTCAGCCTCATGCTCCAGGTCTCGCGCTTCCCGTGGGGCGACGACCCGGCCGCCTGGCTCGCGGCGGTCGCCGCCGCAGCGGAGGAGGCCGGCCTCGCGGGCCTCGCGCTCATGGATCACCTGATTCAGATCCCCCAGGTCGGGCGCGCATGGGAACCCATACCCGAGCCCTGGGTCACCCTCGGCATGCTGGCCGGCCTGACCACGAACCTGAGGCTGGGCACGCTGGTCACCCCCGTCACCTACCGCCCGCCCGGCGTCCTGGCCAAGACCGTGGCCACGCTCGACGCGCTCAGCGGCGGCCGGGCCTTCTGCGGCATCGGCGCCGGCTGGTGGGACCGCGAGCACGCCGCGTTCGGGTTGCCGTTCCCCCCGGCGCGCGAGCGCCTGGATCAGCTAGAGACCACGATCGAGGCGCTCCGGGCGCTCTGGGCACCAGGCACCCGCCCGCACCAGGGCAGCAGGGTCAGCCTGCCGGAGACGACCTGCTACCCGCGCCCCGTCTCATCGATCCCGATCATCGTCGGTGGCTCGGGCGAGCGGCGCACGCTGCGCATCGCCGCGAGGCTCGGTGACGGCTGCAACCTGCCAGCCGATCTCGACGCGCTCGACCGCAAGCTGGCCATCTTGCGCTCGCACTGCGCTCAGGCCGGGCGCGATCCCGCCCAGCTGCAGGTGACCGTGCTAGACGTCCCCGTGCTCGGGCGCGACCGCGAGCACGTCGCCGCGATCATCGAGCAGCACCGCGGCCGGACCTCGGCCGCGGCTTACGCCCGTACCCACCACGCCGGGACCGTCGGCGATCACGTCGGCCGGTACCGCCTCCTCGCCCAGCGCGGCGTCACCACGATCTTCATCTCGCTGCCCGACCTGGCCACGCCGGAAGACGTCATGCGGCTGGCCCCGGTGGCTAGCGCATTCGCCTGACCAGCCGGCCGGGTCACGTTATCTCGGGCAGGCGCTGGCCGCCGGCCAGCACGGTCGCGAACAGGTCGCCGCGCTGCGCCACCCGATCGAGCATGGTGCGGATCGTGAACCCGTCGGACCGCAGGTCCGGATCATCGAGCTCGTCCCAGCTGATCGGCGCCGAGACCGGCGCCCCGGGCGCGGCGCGCGGACTGTACGGGGCCACTAGCGTCTTGTTGCTCACGTTCTGGGTGTAGTCCAGCCTGGCCAGGCCGGACCGCTCGGCCACGTCCCACTTCCAGCTGACCAGGGCCGGCACGATCGAGCCGATCGTCTTGGAGAGCTCCTCCACCCACACCCTGGTGTCGTGATAGCTCAGCCCGGCCACGACCGGGATCCAGACCTGGATGCCGCGCCGCCCGGTGACCTTTGGCTGCGCACGCACGCCCAGGTGCTCGAGCGCGGTGCGGTGCAGCCTGGCCAGCACGAGCACGTCATTCCAAGTGGTCATCGACCCGGGGTCGATGTCGATCAAGGCGTACGTGGGGCTGGCCGGATCGTCCGCGCGGGCCGTCCAGGCGTGCCACTCGAGCGCGCCGAAGTTGGCCGCCCAGACCAGCGCCGCTGGCTCGTCGATCACCAGGTACGTCGATGTCCTGCCCTCCTTGGCGTCCGGGTTGCGCCAGCGCGGTACCCAATCCGGCGCGTGCGCGGGCAGTTGCTTATGCCAGAACCCCGGTTCGGCGGCGCCACCAGGAAACCTGTGCATGTTCAGCGGCCGGCCGGCCAGGTACGGCAGCACCACGGGGGCGATCTGCGCGGTGTAAGCGACCAGTTCGCGCTTGGTGACGGCAGGCTCGCCGTCCCGGCCACCGAACAACTCCTTGTCCAGGTTCGTGAGCCTCAGCTCCCGGCCGAACACCGGCCATGTGCCGTCGCTGCGAATCTGGTCCAGCCTCGCCAGATCCGCCGCGCCGACCAGCGGGAATGCCTCGCCCCCCGGCAGGGCCACCGCACTCCCCGGCACACCCGCACCCCCCCGCGCACCCGCACCCCCCGGCGCACCCGCGCTCCCCCGCGCACCCGCACTCCCCCGCGCACCCGCACCCCCCGACGCACCCGCACCCCCCGGCACACCCGCACCCCCCGGCACACCCGCATCCCCCCGCGCACCCGCATCCCCCCGCGCACCCGCACCGCCCGGCTCGCGGAGCGAAACCGACGCGGCACCGGGCGGCAGATCCGATCGCCATATCCGGTCTGGGTCTGCGCGCACCTGCGCGTTGGTACGCCCGCTCAGCACAGACTCTGGGTGCTGCTCGGGATCCCAGCCGCTGACCGCGTCGTCATCATCCTTGTGCACGAGCAGCCACTGCTCGGACTCGCCGGCGCCCGCCCGCCCGCCGCCGCGACGACGGCGGATGAGCACCAGCCGGCCCCTGAGCTTGTGCCCGGACACATCGGCGTGCAACTCCCCCGCCGCGACCGCGGCGGCCGGGTCGTCGGTGCCGTGCGGCTCCCACGTGCCCAGATCCCACACGATGACGTCTCCTCCGCCGTACTCACCGGACGGAATCACGCCCTCGAAGTCCAGGTACTCGATCGGGTGGTCCTCGACGTGCACGGCCAGCCGCTTGACCGCCGGGTCCAGCGTCGGCCCGTTCGGCACGGCCCAGCTCACGAGCACGCCGTCGATCTCGAACCGCAGGTCATAGTGCAGCCGGCGAGCCCGATGCCGCTGCACGACGAACCGCCGCGGGCTGTCCGTGCCGCTCGCCACCCCCGCCCCTGCATCGGCCACGCCGGCCCCCGCCACCCCGGCCCCGGCACCCGCCACCCCGGCCCCGGTCGCGCCTGACCCGGTCGCGCCTGACCCGAGCCCTCCGGCAGCCCCGGCGGGCTCGGGCGTCCGAGAGAAGTCTCGTTTAGACCGGTATGTCGCCAGCGGCTCCTGGTCCTCACGCCCGCCCGACCCGCCGCCGCCGTCACCGGACCCGCCGCCACGCCCGCCGGACCCACCGCCACGCCCGCCCGACTCGCCGCCACGGTCGCCCGACCCAGCACCCGCGCGGGCGCCACCCCTGACCATGAGCCAACTGTGCCAGGCACCATCCCGAGCCGCCAGGTCTCGCGACGCACAACACCCATGGCCCCAACGGCGCCGTCCGGCGCCCCACCGGACAAGGCAAAGCGAACATTCCGGGTACTGGCTCCGCGGTTGCCGGTCCGGCGCGGCCTCCCGGTTCCGCAGGACAGTCCCACGGGTCACTTAGTTCTCTCACGTCACTGGTCTTGATCGTTCTTGCCCGATGAATGGCGGATCGGTCCGATCCTCCCGGGTCAATGGCACATTCATCAGGCCGACGGCGGCGCGACATTCGGGATTAAAAGGGTGACAGTGATGAAACGGGCGGCTGCTGGACGCGGCCAGGCGCGACTGTGCCGCGACGGCAGCTGGCCGCGGTGCCCGGCTGGCTAGTGCCAAGACCGCCACGACCGCAGCGCGCGCTCACCTAGCCCAGCCCGCGAGCGCACGCCAGCCGAGGGCCGGACCGGCCGAACAAATCAGCTCGCGCTCACCCAGCCCAGCCCGCCAGCCCACGCCAGCCGAGGGCCGAACCGGCCGAACAATCAGCGCGCGCACCCAGCCCAGCCCGCGAGCCGAACCGGCCGAACAATCAGCGCGCTCACCTAGCCCGGCCCCACCAGCCCACGCTAGCCAAGGACAGGATCGGCCGAACGAATCAGCTCGCGCTCACCCAGCCCAGCCTG
>JASIBM010000159.1 GCA_030045175.1 Streptosporangiaceae bacterium
GGGTAAGGCGATGCATCAGCAAGGACTCTGCACTGGCCCTGGCCAGGGCGGATCGGTTCAGCGCGGCTAGAGCGCCGCGCCAGGCCAGCGGGTCTGCGACGACGCTGGCCAACGGCTCGGGCAACTGGTCAGCAGCGTTGGTGAACAGGGCCAGCGGGATGGGCTCGGGCGCAAGGAACGCGGCGATCTGGGCGAGATCGGCGGCGGCTCGGTCGTCATTACCGAGCCGCTCGAACGCGAGCTCGGTGGCGGCCGCCAGCGTGCTCGGGTAGGACGAAGGCTGCCCCTGGCGAAGCACGCTGGCTGCGCGGTCGCGCAGCAACTTCCGGTACTCATCGGCCGGCATGCCAGACTCGGCCATGTAACCGGCGGCCTGGGCGATCGCGAGTGGCAGGTCGCCGAGATCGCCAGCGAGCGCATCGGCGTCAGGCTCGGCGAGCCCTGGAACGCGCCTGAGCAAGATCGCGACCGACTCGGGACGGGCGAAAGCATCCACCTCGACCGGCGGGCCGGCGATCTCGTGCCAGCCGGTCGCGCGACTGGTGAT
Organism: Streptosporangiaceae bacterium; assembly: GCA_030045175.1. Lineage (GTDB taxonomy): Bacteria > Actinomycetota > Actinomycetes > Streptosporangiales > Streptosporangiaceae > Chersky-822. The sequence continues at coordinate 548 of JASIBM010000159.1, forward strand.
CAGCACATGCCCGGCCGACCCGCCGGGCAGCCACTGCGCGACGTCGGCGGCCTGCTGGGCGTTGTCGAAGACCAGCAGCCACCGCTCGCGCTGGCGCAGGTCACCGAGCACCGCCGTGCGCACGACCTCGGTCTCCACACCCGCCGGGACCGACCCGAGCGCGCCGCCCAGTGCGGCGAACTGGGCGCCAATCAGCGCCGGCTGCTCGGCATCGATCCACCAGATGAGGTCATAAATGCCGGCGAACCGGTGCGCGTACTCGATCGCGAGCTGGGTCTTGCCCACCCCGCCAGCCCCGGCGAGCGCCTGCACAACGGCCGTGTCCGCGCCGAGCAGATGCTCACGCACCGCGACGAGCAGGCCGTCCCGGCCGGTGAACTCCTGGTTGCGCGGCGGCACGTTCCACACGGCCGGCATGCGGCCGGGCAGGGGCAGGCGCGGACCGGTCCCCATCGGATCGGCCGCCCTACCACCAAGGCCCGCCGGGCCAGCAGCCAGGCCACCTACCAGCAGGCCAGGGAACGACGGCTCGCTGGCCGGCCGGGCCGGGCCGCGCACCGCCGCCAGCAGCTCGTCCCGCGCCCGGTTCGCGTCCAGCCCGAACACGTCCCTGTGAATCAGCGAACGCAGCACGCCGGGCGTGGCGTCACCGGCAACGTCTTCGATCCGCACCGGGATCAGTCGCCCGGTCGCACCGGGGACGCGCAGCGCGGCAGCGGACCATTCCTCGGTGGTATACCGCGACCGGTCGAAATACGCGGCCGAGCACAGCGCCACGACCTTGTCGCATCGCTCGAGGGCGTCGCTCATCTCGGTCACGAAATTCGCCCCGGCCGCCCAGTCCCACACGTCGAGCACGACGTGGTAGCCCGCCTGCGTCAATTGCCAGGCCACCCACTCGGCCCAGGCCCGGTCCGCGCCGGCATGGCTGACGAAGAAATCAGCCCGATCCCCGCCCACCCGCTCAGTATCGCGCATTTCTGCCAGACCGACCCAGCGCCGTCGCCAACGGTGATGGGGAGCTCTCCCCTAGCCATTCCCCCACTGCTGCCTCTTAATGAGCACAGGCGTGGGGCCCTTGCTGGTGCGGCAGGCCCAGCAAGGGCCCCACGACGGGGTTCAATCCGGGGCGCCTTAGCCGTCGGAGGCGATTTCCGTGGTGTCAGAGGAGCGCACGATCGCGGGCGTTCCGAAGGCGGTGGCGCCGGGGACCGCTGACGGGTTCCAGCCTGAGGTGTAGTCCTTGTTCCAGTAGAACATCAGGTCGCCGTTCGCCGCGACGGCGGCGACCTCGGTGCTGTCGGACGAGCGCACCACGGCCGGGCCCGATGCCGCACCCGAGGCGGCGCTGCCGGGGCCGGCGATCTGCGACTGGCTCCAGCCCGACGTGCCGTCGGCGTTCCAGAAGAAGAGCAGGCTTCCGTTCGCTCGCTGGCTGACGATCTCGGTGCTGTCGGACGAGCGCACGATCGCCGGGGCCGATCCGTCATCAGCACCTTGTGAGCTAGCTATCGGGATGAGCGTGTAGGTCCAGCCATCTGTGCCGTCGGCGTTCCAGTAGAAGCCCAGCCCGGTGCTTCTGGCGGCGACGATCTCGGTGCTGCCGGACGAGCGCACGATCGCCGGGGCGGAGGTGAAGTTCCAGCCGAGTATGCTCGGGTTCCAGCCCGACGTGCCGTCGGTGTTCCAGAAGTAGTACAGGTCTCCGCCCGTCGACGTGGCGGCGACCTCGGTGGTGTCGGACGAGCGCACGATCGCCGGGGTGCCGAAGAACTTCTGCCCTGCCAGGGTTGGATACATGGCTGGGATCGTGGAGAAGTTCCAGCCCGACGTGCCGTCCACATTCCAGAAGAAGTCCATCCCGCCGTTGGCGGAAGCGGCCACGATCTCGGTGCTGTCGGAGGAGCGCACCATCGCCGGAGCCGAGATGACCGACCCTGGCACCGCGATCCTCGTCGGATTCCAGCCCGATGTGCCGTCCTTATTCCAGAAGAAATACAGGCTGCCGTTCGACGCCGTGGCGGCGATCTCGGTGCTGTCGGAGGAGCGCACGATCGCCGGGGCAAGGTTGAAGGTGGTTCCGAGCGCTGTCGGATTCCAGCCCGACGTGCCGTCCGCGTTCCAGTAGAAGCTGAGCAAGCCACTCGCGGCATAGGCGGGCGCCGCACCCGATGCCACCAGGCCGGCACCGCCCAGCAAGCCGGCGAGCACAACCGCAACGCCTGCCACCCGCCCCCGGCGCGCACGCGCGGCCTTCCCAAGCCTGGCCAGCATGCCTGCGCGGTCACCAGGGCCCGCGGCCGCTGCCAGCGGGAGCGGAGCGGCGGTAACCGCCCCGCGATTCGTTGATAGGTACTCAGACATGACCTCTCCTGTTCCGCTGTGATCCCTTTGCGGTATCGATGCTGCCGCCGGCGGTTCCCGTGAAGGTAGGACCGCTGTCCCGGCCGGACTGGGAAATGCACCCGGCCGACCGGGAACAATGGCCGCTGCTTCGCCTTCCTGCCAGGCATGCCTGGCTCGCTCGGTTTCCGGCAGTTCAGATGCTAAAAACCGGGGCGGTGCGAAGTCGTCCTGCGCGCGGGTGATCCTCGCGCTCGCGGGTCCGCCTCCAGAACTAGAGGCAAGAAGAGCACCAGGCGGAATTGCGGCTAGCCCCGCTGGTAGACGGAGACGTGGCTGGCGCTGGCGGAGTCGAATGTCCGCCGGTCCCAGTCGGCGTAGCGGGCGGCGAGCCGAAGGCCGGCTTGCCCGGCCATCAGGTCCAGTTCGCTTGGCCAGGAGTACCGGATGGCGATGGGCCGCAGCCGGATGCCATGCTCGTCGAGCGTGACGACCTGGGTGGTGACGCGCTGCCGCGCCGCGTCGAGACGAGACAACTCGAAGACCGCCGAGTCCTCGGCCACGTCCAGCGCCCGCGCCCGCTGCCCCCGGTCGAAGCGCGCCAGGTCAGGGACGAAGCACTCGATCACGAATGCCCCGCCTGGGCCGAGCACCCGGGCGGCGTTACGGAAGCACTCGGCCTGCCGTTCCTGGGTAAGCAGGCCAAACAAGGTATTAAACACCAAGAACACCAGATGGAACGGGCCGTCCACCGGAATCTCGGCCATGTCACCGATGGTCACGGCGATAGCTTCGCCGCCGGGCTTCGCGCGCATCCGCTCCACCATCGCCACGGAGGCGTCCACGCCTTCGACGGTTATCCCTCGCGCCGCCAGGGGCAGCGCGATCCGGCCCGTCCCGATCGCCAGCTCAAGCACCCGGCCGCCATCGGCCAGCTCAGCCAGGAAGTCCACCGCGGGCGCGGGGTCGGGCCCGCCGTAATGCTCGTCATAGACGTCGGCCCAGCGGTCGCCGTACAACGCGGGATCATCGAATCCGGCCATGACGCCAACTCAACCAGCCGTCAGCAGCGCGCGCCAACGGTTATCGGCGCGACGAGCGGCGCCGCAGGCCGCAAACGCAGGATGGACAGAATCAGGGTTCTTGCACGGTTTCCGGAAGATTCATCCTGCGTACCCGGAGCGTACAGATTTTGTGCCAGTCCGCTCAACCGGACCCGACCGGCGGCAACACCCGCCGTATGGCGAGCGCGCGCGAACGCGAAATGTTGCTATCTCGTTATGCCGCAGGTCAATCCCGAGTTACCTCTAGCGCGTCTGATACTAGTGAGGGTACAGCCTGGCACAGCGCGTCCCGTACCCTCGCGTGGTCATCGTCGCGGGAGGGACCATGGCAGCCATCAGCACCTCAGGCAAGGACAGCAAGGACGCCAACCGTCGGTGGGCCGCCCTTGAGAGCGAGAACGAGCGGCTCGCAAGCTCGGCCGAGTTGCTGTTGCTCGATCCCAACCGCGATCGCACGGAAAGCAGCCGGCCTCTGGCCAGCCAGCCGCTGAAGGCCGCGAGCTAACGCGATCACTCGGGTCAGGTCGTCGCCGAGGCGACGGCCTGACGCACCCAGTCGATCGCGGCTGACACGGCGACCCGCTCCTTCTCGCCCGTCGACCGCCTGGTGATCTCGACCACGCCGTCGGCTAGATCACGGCTCCCGACGCTGATGCGGAACGGGATCCCGGTCAGCTCGGCGTCGGCGAACTTCACCCCGGGCCGGACGTCCCTGTCATCGATCAGCGCGTCCACCCCGGCGCCCCGCAGGCCCGTGTAGAGCATCTCGGCCGCCGCGCGCGCCTCGCCGTCCCTGACGCTGAGCAGCACCACGGTCACCTCGGCCGGCGCGACCTGGACCGGCCAGACCAGCCCGGCGTCGTCGTGGTGCACCTCGGCGATCGCCGCCATCGCGCGCTCGACGCCGATCCCGTAGCAGCCCATGATCGGCGTGATCTCCGTGCCGTCCGGCCCGGACACCCGGACCCCTAGCGCGGTGGTGAACTTGCGGCCGAGCTTGAATATGTGGCCCACCTCGATCGCCTGGATCAGCTCGAGGGCCGTGCCGCAGCTCGGGCAAGGCTCGCCGGCGGTCACCTCACGCAGGTCGGCCCACGTTCCGACGGTGATGTCGCGCTCGACGTCCACGCCGGTCAGGTGCACGTCGTCGGTGTTGGCGCCGGTCGCCATGCCGCGCCGCCCGCGAAGCGCCAGGTCGGCGATGACCGGCAGGCGGGTCACGCCGACCGCTCCGAGGCTGCCAGGCAGGGCGCCGAGAGCGGCCTGGATCTCGTCCGGCTGGGCCGGGCGGATCGCCAGGGCCCCGGTAGCGTCGGCCAGCTTCTGCTCGGCCAGCGGATGGTCACCGCGCAGCAGCACCAGCGTGAGATTGCCGTCAAGGACGTACACCAGCGTCTTGATCTGCCGGTCGGCGGCCAGCCCGTACCTGGTGACCAGGTCCTCGATCGTCCGGACGCCTGGCGTGTCGAGCCTTGCGGGGACGGCAGGGGTGACGTCAGGCGCGCCGTCTACGACCGGCGCGAGCGCCGACGTCGCCTTCTCCAGGTTCGCCGCGTAGCCGCAGTCCAGGCACCGCGCGACCGTGTCCTCTCCGGCCGACGACGGGCACATGAACTCGATCGAGTCCTTGCCGCCCATCGTGCCGTTGGAGGCCTCGACGGCGAACGCCGGGATGGCGAGCCTGGCGAAGATCCGCTCGTATGCCGTCTTGTGCAAGTCGAACGAGGCGTCCAGCCCGGCCTCGTCCACGTCGAAGCTGTAGGAGTCCTTCATCGTGAACTCCCTGACCCGCATCAGCCCGCTCCGCGGCCGCGGCTCGTCCCTGAACTTGGTCTGGATCTGATACCAGGACTGCGGCAGCTCACGGTACGACGCCAGCTCAAGCGCCAGGGTCGTGACGATCTCCTCGTGCGTCATGCCGAGCACAACCTCGGCGCCCTTGCGGTCCCTGAGGCGGAACATCTCCTCGCCCATGACGGCGAGGCGGCCGGTCTTCTCCCAGATCTGCGCCGGATGCATGCACGGCATCAGGAACTCCTGCGCGCCGATCCTGTTCATCTCCTCGCGGATGACGGCCATCACCCTGGCGCGGACCCTGATCCCGAGCGGCAGCAGGCAGTAGTGACCGGCCATGAGCGGGCGGATGAAGCCCGCACGCAACAGGAGCCGGTGGCTGGCCGCGTCGGCGTCGGCCGGGTCTTCGCGAAGAGTTGGGATGTGCAGCTGAGACCAGCGCATGTCGGTGCCTTGCCTCACAAATATGGGAGTGATGCCAGATAGGTCTGAGCCCCGCAGCGGCTCGCATGCCAGCAAACCAGGAGTCCCGGTCGCCCGCAAACGCATTCTATGAGGCCGGCCGCCTGGATTCGATCCAGGCGGCCGCAGGCCCGGTGATCACTATGAGCTGGTCGCCCGCTTCCAGAACGGCGACCGCGGTCGCCGGTCGCCGAGCACGTCCCGCAGGACCTCCCGGGCGTGCTCGCGAAGCTCCGCGGCGTCGGCAGGCCGGATCCGACCGTCTCGGCCCGGCTGGAGCTTGGCAACGAGTTCTCGCAGGCCCGCCAGCCGGCCGGGCTCGACGCCGAGGCCGGACAGCGAGGTCAGCAGGGCGCCAAGCCGGGTACCCAGGTCTGCGAGATCGCGCGAAAGGTCGCGGGCGTGGCCGTCAGGCGTGGCGTCCAGCCAGTCCAGCTCTACCTTGATCTGGTCGATCGCCCACTGCGGCAACGTCGGCCCGCCAGCCGGACGGGACCCGGTGACTGGGCTAGCAAGCGGAGCGCGAACCATGCCTGGCCGGCCGCGGCTGAGCCTCTTGGCTGGCCGCGCCGGACCACCGCGAGCGAGCCCGGCGGCTGGCCCATGCGCCGCAGGACCGGGGCTTGCGACGAATGCGCCAGCCCTGGCTATCATCGGCATTGCGGCTGGCAGGGCAACCGGGCCGGCCGACCCGGCCGAGGGCTCCCACCCTGCCGGGAGCTCGACCGGCTGAGTCACCCGGTGCGGCTTTCCTCCCTCGGTGACGACCCTGGAGTCGACGGCGAGGAACGCGGTGAACCTGCACAGCACGCCGAACCGCAGGGACACGGCGACGATCCGGTCCTCCAGGCGCTCAAGCTCACCGGGCGAGTCGGTGGCCAGGCAGGTGTAGCGGTCCTCAAGCTCGCGAAGGAACCCGCGTGCCCAGGTCGCGGTCGCCACGCCGCTGCGGCCAGGCGTTCCGGTCAAAACCTGCTCGTAGCTGGTGCCGTCGGCTGACATGCCACGGACCTTGATCGACGCCGCGGCGTTCGGCCCCCCAGAATCTTCCGCCATGCCGTCCGTCTCGAACCGGCCGCAGATCAGCGCTGGCGCTCCGGCGAACAGGTCAGGCAGCCGGGCGGGCGCGGTGCTGTCAGCGACGATGCGCAGCCCGGCCGGCTCCAGGGTCAGGCCGGTGACCACGGGCGAGGCGATCCGCTCGTGGATCCTGGCCATCGCCTCGTCCAGTCGGTCCTGCGACTCGACCAGCTCGCAGCGGCCGCGGCCAATGGCAGCCAGCCGGGTGAGGAACCCTGCGTTCACCGCCTGGTCGATCCCCACGACGTGTACCCGGGTGGTACTTAGCCTCGGGCCGAGCTCACTGATGATCTGATCCTCGTTGCCTACCTGGCCGTCTGTCACCAGCACGAGCACACGCTGCCGGCCCGTGTCGTCGGATCCAGCGGCCGATAGCAGGCCGGCGGCGAGCTGGAGGGCGGGCAGCATGTCGGTCCCGCCCCGCGCGCTCATCCCGGCCAGGAACTCCACCGCGCGGAACCGGTTCCGATCGGTGCCGGCCACCAGCTGGTTCGCCTGCTCCGGCGGCTGCACGATCTCGTTGTCGAAGCACAGGGCGGCGAACCTGTCCTGCGCGGCGAGCGTGTCGATGATCCGAGCCGCCGCCCGGCGGGCAGCGACCATCTTCCAGCCGCCCATGCTGCCCGAACGGTCAAGCACGATCACCACGTCACGAGGCGGCCCGGTCGGCGCCAGCGACGGGGGCACCAGCGTGAGCATGAACGTGCCGCTGCCAAGGCCAGCCGCCTGGCCGCCGGCCTCGCCGGCCTCGCTCGCCTGGCCAGGTGAGTCCGGGCGCACGACGAGGGAGCCGGTGACGCTTGCCGGATCGGCCACGGCCAGCCTGAGTATCAGGTCACGGTTCAACCGCTCCCCAGGCGCCAGCCGGACGATCACGTGCCCGTCCTCGGCGCTCTCCTGCGTGACCGCGTGCAGGCTGGACCTGATGCCGGTCAGCGCGAGCCCGGCCGGATCGATGTCGGCGACGACGCTGAGCCGCACCGGGTTCGGGAAGCCAGGCAGCAGCACCGGCGGGCTGATCCTGGACGCGTCAGGCACCGCGTCCGTGTCCGCCGCGACGCCAGTTCCTGTCGGCGTGCCCGGCAGCGGGGAGCCAGGGATGTACCTGGGCGCGACCACGAGCGGGAACCTGAACGTGACGTCGCCGTCCGCATAGGGCAGCGGCTGGGTCAACGCGAGCGTGACCGTCACCTGCTCGCCGGGCAGGATGTTGCCCACCCGCATGGTGAACACGTCCGGGCGATCCTCCTCGGCGATCGCTGCCCGCTGGCCTGCCTTGATCGCCGCCTCGTAGTCCCGCCTGGCCTTCGCGCGCTCGGACAGGACCCCCTCGACCACGCGGCCATCGGCCTGCATGCGCAAGGCTGTCACCGCGCCCCGGTCGGGCATCGGGAACACATAGGTCGCCTCGAGCGGAACGTCGAACGGGTTGGCGAAGTCCTGGACGACCTCGACGGCGGCGATCATGGCGGTGATCTTGGCCCGGACGTCCATCGCGCGCAGCGGGAGGTTGCCCCGGTCGGTGCGGAGCACGCCGAAGCCGGCGTCTGGTGCCGGCTCGACCTGGTCCGGCGCGTGGTCGATGGTCAGCTTCACGGTTGCTTCCTCTCCCCATCAACGGTTGCGGTCCGATGGCCGACCCGGGCCAGCGCCGCCAGCAGCGGCGCCGCGGCGGCTCTGAGCTCGGCCGCGTCGGCGGCGCAGAGCACGGACGGGTTGGCGTCGATCAGCAGGAGAACGCCAGGCGCGAGCCGGACCCCCTGCAAGAGATCCGCGGGCTGGCCTTCGAGCGCGGGCCGCGGCGGCTCGGGCTCGTACTGCGGCTCGTGTCCGGGCCGCGGTTCAAGCCCGGCAGCCTGGGCCAGCGGTGCCGCCGTGACCGCGCTGAGGCGCTTCGCCGCACCCGGCCTGGCCGCGATGGCCCAAAAGCGCGCATCCGCGCTTCCCGCTCGCGCGCTCTCGCCGTCGGCTTCACCTTCGGCTCGATCGCGCAGGCCGGCGACCGACTCCAGGTAGGCGTCGGTCGCTCCGAGCAGTTCCGCCTGGATCTCGGCCAGCGACCGGCCATCGGCCTGCTGGCGCTTGACAGCCACCAGTTGCAGCAGGTGGCGCCGCCCGTACCTGGCGACCCGCCCGGTACGGCTCAGCGGCGGGTCGACCAGGCCGATGGTGACGTACCACCGGATCAGCCGGTCGTTCGGCGCTTCCCTGACCCGTCCGCTGGCCTGCCGTTGCCCGCCAGCGGTCAGCACAGCGGACGCCCGCTCCGCGAGCTCGCCGATGGTCCACATCCCGTCCACGAGTCAATACTAACACTGTAATAATAACAGTGTCAATAGAGGCGGCTGCACGGACGAGCGAGGCTGCACGGACGAGCGAGAAGGCTTGCGCAGGCGAGCCGGTAGATTCTCAGCCAGCCAGCCTCGGAGGGATGAGCTATCAACACCGCAGCGACCCAAGACCCGGGCCCTACCCTGACCCGCCGCCGTGAGCTCGCCGCGTCGAGCGCCCGCTCGCTGCTGCTGACCGTGCTCGGGGAGTATGTACTGCCACGCGGCGAGCCGGTGTGGACCGCCACCCTGGTCCGCGCGCTCGGGTTGCTCGGCACGGCGGAGAAGGCCAGCCGCCAGGCGCTGGCCCGCACCGCGGCGGAAGGCTGGCTCACCTCGAGTAAGCACGGCCGGCTGGCCAGGTGGGAACTCACAGACTCGGGCCGACGGCTGCTTTCCGAAGGTGCCCGGCGGATCTACTCCTTCGGCCAGGATGGCGACGCCTGGGACGGCCGCTGGCTGGTGCTGCTTGTCACCGTCCCGACGGCCATGCGCGAGCTGCGGCACCGGTTGCGGACCAGGCTGGCCTGGGCCGGATTCGGCGCGCTCGCCGGCGGCGCCTGGATATGCGCCGACGCGAGCCGGGAGGCAGAGGCGAGCGGCATCCTGCACGACCTCGGGCTCGCTGCCACGTCAACGTCGTTCGTCGCGCACCACGGCGGCATCGGCACCCAGAACGCGCTCGTGGAGCAGGCATGGGACCTGGGCGCAGTCGAGAACAAGTACGCCGAGTTCATCGAGGCGTTCGCCACGCTGGAGCCGGCCAGCGCCGATGAGACGCTGGTCGCCCAGACCACGCTCGTGCACGAGTGGCGCCGGTTCCCGCTGCTCGACCCACGGCTCCCACGCGACCTGCTGCCAGATCCGTGGCTCGGCAGCGAGGCGGCGATCCTGTTCCGGGCCTGCCACGATCGGTGGCACCAGGCCGCCCAGGGACACTGGGACAAGCTCGCGTCAGCCTGAGATCCATGATCATGGTCGCGGCCGGGTCAGACCGGGCCGCCGTACAGGTCGAGCGCTCGGCCCATGCCGCCGTCGACGCAGATGGTCTCGCCGGTCACGAACCTGGCGGCGTCACTGGCGAGGAAGACGATCACGTCCGCGATGTCATCGGGCTGAGCCCACCGGCGCAGCGGAGTCAGGCTCTCCACGGCCTCGATGACGCCTTCGACCTTCTTGTTGCTCGCCCACAGCGCGGTGTCCACGACGCCGGGAGCGACCGAGTTGACCCTGATCCCCATGGGTCCCAGCTCGATGGCCAGCGAGCGGGTAGCCGCATCGATCGCGCCCTTGGATGCCGCGTATGCGGCACGGCGCGGGGTGCCGATGAGCCCGGACACCGACGACAGGTTGATGATCGAGCCCTGGCGGCGCTGGGTCATGGCGGGGATGAGGGCCGCGATCAGCAGTAGCGGCGCGCGGACGTTGACCGCCAGCATCTGGTCGATGATCGCCGCGTCGGTGTCAACCGTGGGCAGGCGTGCCGCTGCCGCCGCGTTGTTCACGAGGATGTCGACCGAGCCCAGAGCCTCCAGCGCGCGGGCAGCCACCTCGCCTGCGGCGCCTGGCTCGCGCAGGTCGGCCGGGATGACCACGGGATCGCGACCGAGGCCGGCGGCAACCTTGCCGAGATCCTCACGGCTGCGCGCGACGAGCGCTACCCGCGCTCCTGCCCGGTCCAGTGCCCGAGCCGTGGCGGCACCGATCCCTCGCGACGCTCCCGTCACCAGCGCCGTGCGGTTCTCAAGCGAGAGTTGATCCACCCAGCCGAGCCTATAACCGAAGATCGGCCCATCTGGGTACCTGGCCACCCTCGGCACCAGAAATACGATGAGAGGACACCGCGCCTGCGGCTGATGCCACATGGCGTCATCGGAAGGGGCGAAATTGCCGGAGCGATCAGGAACCCTCGCTGACGATCCGCTCAGTGGTCGGCAGCCGACCAGTCACGAACGGATGACGGGACTGCCCTGGGACGCGTCCTACCGTGACGGCCCCGCGCCTTGGGATATTGGCCAGCCGCAGCCAGCAATAGTGCGGGTGGCATCCGAAGGCGGATTCGCCGGAGCGGTGCTCGATGCGGGCTGCGGGACCGGCGAGAACGCGCTGCACGTCGCCTCGCTTGGATTGCAGGTCCTCGGCGTGGACGTGGCGCGGACCGCACTGGCGATCGCCAGGGCGAAGGCCGGCGACCGTGGGATCGAGGCCGAGTTCGCCGCGGCTGACGCGCTGCGCCTGGAGCGCCTGGGGCGCAGGTTTGAGACGGTGCTGGACTGCGGGCTGTTCCACACCTTCGGCAGCGACGAGCGACCAAGGTACGTGGCGAGCCTGGCGTCGGTAACCGAGCACGATGGAACCCTGTATGTGTTGTGCTTCAGCGACGAAGGTCCCGCTACCGGCCCGCACCCCGTCAGCCAGGACGAGCTGAGAGCGGCGTTCAGCTCTGGCAGTGAATGGGGCGTCGCCGCGATCGCACCGGATCGGATTCAGACGAGATTCCACGACGATGGCGCACCAGCCTGGCTCGCGACGATTAAACGGATCTAGTGCCCGAAGCCCAGGGTCCATTTCTTCCCGCGGGCCCAGGTCACCGCCGCCCGGAGATACTGCGTATCGTTAAAGTAGGCCGCCATCAGGAGGGCGCGGACTGAGCTGGTCGCGGGGTCATCAGGACCCAGGATCCGCGTGCTGTCAGCCAGGACCTGCCGGTAGCAGCGGATCGCCTGACGAGTGTTCCCGACCCGGTCATGCGCCTGGGCCAGATAGCGCCGGTTCGCTAGTACCGCAGGATCGTCGGGCCCGAGCGTGCGCTCGGAATCGGCGAGGATCTGGTCAAGCATGGGGATGGCCTTGGCTTGCCTGGCGTTGGCATACATGAGTGCGAGCGTGGTGCGTGCCGCGACCACGTCGGGGTGGTCGGGTCCCTCTGTCTCCTCGAGCTCGGCGACCTCGGCGACCATCTGCTCGGCCAGCGGAACGACCGCGGCATGCTGCCCGGTCGCGTGGTACGCGCTCATGAGACGGTCACGCGTCCTGACCGTATGCGCGGACGCAGGCCCCAGCATCCTGGCCGAGTCGGCGTAAATCCGTTCTAGCACGGGTACGGCGTCGGCTTTCCTGCCTGCCGGGGCATAGTAGCTGGCCAGGTAGCAGCGGCTGTGCATCGTAGTGACATGGTCCGGCCCGAGCAGGCGTTCCCGGTCGGCCACCACCCGCTCCATGAGAGCGATGGCGTCGCCGGTTCGGCCGGCGCGCCTGCAGGCCATGGCAAGTGCCGTGCGCGCGTATAGGCTGTCGGGATGCTCCGCGCCGAGCAGCGCGTCGAAGTCAGCCACCACCTGCTCGAGCAGCGGGACCGCCTCGGCAGCCTGGCCGGCCTGGGCCAGGGTGCGGCCGAGCAGGTACCGGGCGCGCAGCGCGTCCGGGTGCCCGGCGCCCAGGGCAGCCTCCGCATCGGCCGCGAGTTGCCTGCTTTGGGGCACCGCCTCGGTTGCACGTCCCCCCGTAGGCAGCCGCAGCGTGACATCGAATCTCGCGTTGAGCAACTCTGGCTGCCCAGGGCCGAACGTGCGCTCGCTTGCCGCCAGGTTCGCCTCCGCGAGCGCCAGCGCCTCGGCGCGCCGCTCGACCATCTCGCGAGCGTCCGCCAGCGTCGCCCGCGCCGAGATCGAGTCCGGATCGTCAGGGCCGAGGCTCGACTCGCTGTCGGCCAGGGCTCGCTCGAACTGCTCGGTCTCGATCGCGATGCTCGCAGGTGACATCGGCATGGTGTAGACCTCATGTCGCTCCACCAGATCAGTGTATTAGCCGGATACCCGACACATCTTCTACACGAAAATGCAACTTGCGCACGTTGCTGTAGCACGTCAGGATGGGAGGGTGCCCGCGCAGATCAGCTTCCAGACCGACCCGAGCCGCTACCGGCACTGGCGCCTGGAAGTGGGCGGTGGGGGCGGGGGCGACGTCGCCACGCTCACGCTGGACGTGGACGCGGGCGCCGCCATCGCGCCCGGCTACGAGCTGAAGAAGAACAGCTACGACCTCGGCGTCTACATCGAGCTGAACGACGCGGTGCAGCGGCTGAGGTTCAGCTACCCGGGCGTCCGGGCCGTGGTCATGACCAGCGGCCTGGACCGGATGTTCAGCGCCGGCGCGAACATCGGGATGCTCGCGCAGGCGACGCACCCCTTCAAGGTCAATTTTTGCAAGTTTTGCAACGAGACCCTC
>JASIBM010000160.1 GCA_030045175.1 Streptosporangiaceae bacterium
GCAGGAGCTGGCGTTCACGCTGGCCGACGGGTTCGGCTACGCCGAGCTTGGGCTCTCCCGCGGCCTGGACATCGACGTGTTCGGCCCCGGCCTGTCGTTCTTCTTCGACTCCCACATCGACTTCTTCGAGGAGATAGCCAAGTTCCGTGCCGCCCGCCGCATCTGGGCCCGCTGGATGCGCGACGTGTACGGCGCGAAGACCGAGCGCGCGCAGTGGCTGCGGTTCCACACCCAGACGGCCGGCGTGTCACTGACCGCCCAGCAGCCAGACAACAACGTGGTGCGCACCGCGCTCGAGGCGCTCGCGGCGGTGCTCGGCGGGACGAACTCGCTGCACACCAACGCGCTCGACGAGGTGCTCGCGCTGCCGAGCGAGAAGGCGGCCGAGATCGCGGTGCGGACCCAGCAGGTGATCATGGAGGAGACCGGGGTGGTCAACGTCGCCGACCCGCTCGGCGGCTCATGGTACGTCGAGGCGCTGACCGACAAGCTCGAGGCCGAGGCCGAGCAGATCTTCGCCAGGATCCGCGCGATGAGCCCGGACGGCTCGATGACCGGCGGGATCTTGCGCGGGATCGAGCAGGGCTGGTTCATGGCCGAGATCGCCGAGGCGTCGTTCACTTACCAGCAGCAGCTTGAGAAGGGCGACAAGAAGGTCGTCGGCGTGAACTGCCACACCAGCACCGTCGAGAAGCCGGTGGAGATCTTGCGCGTCAGCCACGAGGTGGAGCGCGCCCAGGTCCGCGCGCTCGCGGAGCGCCGGGCCGACCGGGACCAGGCGGCCGTGGACGAGGCGCTCGCCGCCATGATCGCCACCGCGCGCTCGGGCGGGAACATGATCCCGCCGATGATCGACGCCGCGATGGCCGAGGCGACGCTCGGGGAGATCTGCGGGGCGCTACGCGACGAATGGGGCGGCTATTTCGAGACGCCTGCGTTCTAATATGCCCCGAGCCTGCGCTCAGCCTTCCAGCTCGCCGCCGAGCGCTCCTTTTGGCTCGCGGTGCCGCAAGCCCAGCTCACGCCGGGCTGGCGACCGGCAATCCGGCATCGCGCGCCGCGGCGAGCAGCCGCTTGTCGTAAGCCACGAAGGTGGTCAGGTCATCCCCGAGAGTCAATGCCGATGCTAGGTGGATGGCGTCCAGCGATCTCAATTCCGACGGGGCCTGCGCCCCTGCCGCCTCGGCCACGGAACGGCTGAGCGGCACGATCTCCACGCCGCGCATCTGCCGGTAGCTGCGCGGCAGCTTATCTGGGCTGGCTCGCCACACGGCCCGCGCGACCTCGGTCCGGTGGATGATGCTCGACACCATCGGGATGTCCGCCCGCTCGGCCAGCCAGCGGGTCAGCGCGGCTGACTCGGGTTCGGTCAGCGCGAGCTTGACCAGGGCCGAGGAATCCAGGTAGATCAATACCGCTCCTCCTCTCGCATCTGCATCAAGATCTCGCTCGCTGTCGGCTGTCCGGGCGGCACGGGCGGCGCGGGCTTGATGTCGAGCAGGTTGCCCGGCTCTTCGGCCGGCCAGATGATTCCCCGTGCGATGAGCCGCTCGAGCGGGCTCTCCGGCTCCTTGGCCGGCACTAGCCTGGCCACGAGCTGGCCTCGGTTGGTGATATCCACCGTGTAACCCTTCTGCGCGAGGTCGACATAGACGCTGGCGTGCTGGCGCAGCTCCCTGATGCCGATCCGGTGCGTCGCCGGGCCACCGCGCGGCGAGGTTCTCTGATCTCCGCGTACGTCCGCCATGGCCTCAACGTAGCACATGATGGACTACATCGAGAGATGAGATCGCGGCGGCTGGGCGGTTTCCTGGCCCAGCGCGCGCAAGGACGAGTCGGGCAGGAATGACGACCGGGCCGCGCGGGTTGTTGTCAGGCGAAGGGCGCTGCGCTTGGTAGGGGCTGCGCTGGTTGCCGGACCGAACGTCATGATGCGGCAGGATGGAGCCATGCAGCAGTCCAGAGACTTCTCGATGCAAGGAGCCGTCGACCTAGGCGCGAGGCAGGCAGCCGCGAAACGCCGGCAGCAGGCGGCGGAGGCGACGGAGGCGGGCGGCGGTCCGGGGTTCGTGATCGAGGTGACCGACGCGACCTTCAACGCTGAGGTGGTCGCCAGGTCGCGATCGGTTCCCGTGATCGTGGACCTGTGGGCCGAGTGGTGCGGGCCGTGCAAGCAACTCGGTCCCGTGCTCGAACGACTCGCCGATGAGTCGGCCGGAGCGTGGGTGCTCGCCAAATTGGACGTGGACGCCAATCCGCAGGTGAGCGCCGCGCTCGCGGTGCAGTCGATCCCGATGGTCATCGCCTGGATCGGCGGCCAGCCGGTCGACGGCTTCCTTGGCGCGTTGCCGGAGCCGCAGGTCAGGGCGTGGATTGGCCAGATCATGCAAGCCGCGGAGCAACTGGGGATGGCGCGTGCTCCTGACCTAGCGACCCAGGAGGGAGCCGCCGGCGCCGCGGCGGGCGTGGCGGACGCGGCCGGCGCCGGGCTGGCCGGGACTGGGCCAGCCAGGACTGTGCCAGCCGGGACTGGGCCAGCCGGGATTGGCAGCCAGGCGGACGCGATTCTGGCCGAGCCGGGATTCAAGGCCGCCCAGGACGCGATGGACTCGGGCGACCTGGACGGCGCGGCGGCCGCGCTTGAGCAGGTGCTGGCCGAGGCGCCCGGGCATCCGGTCGCCAGGGCGTGGCTGGCCCAGGTCGACCTGTTCCGGCGGGTGAGCTCCTACGACCAGGGCAAGGTGCGGCAGGCGGCGCTTGAGCGCCCAGACGATCCGCAGGCGCAGGCCGAGGCGGCCGACGTCGAGCTGGCGACCGGGCAGATCGAGGCGAGCTTTGACCGGCTGACCGGCGTCGTAGCGCGGACCTCGGGCGACGACAGGAACAAGGCTCGCCTGCACTTGCTCGAGCTCTTTGAGATCTTGCCGCCAAAGGACCCGCGCGTGACCAAGGCCAGGGCCAAGCTGTCGAGCCTGCTGTTCTGAGCTTACGTTTAACCCGAGCACTGCCCGAGCAGGGCGAGGTTCAAACGTAAGCTGACATCCCGCTCGCGCGGGCAGCCAGACGCGGGCAGCTAAACGCGGGCGGCCTCGCGCCGGGCAGTCAGACGCGGGCAAGCCAGTTGTGCGGGCACGCCGTCGCGGGCGCATGATGGATACATGCAGGAGGAATCCCGCGAGGTAACCCGCACGGGCCAGCTGCTAGCGGCAACGCCCATGCTCGGGGATGTCAACTTCAGGCGCACCATCGTCCTGATCGTTGAGGATGATCCGGACGAAGGGACGCTAGGCGTGGTGCTCAACCGGCCGAGCCAGATCCCGGTCCATCAGGTGCTCGAGCAGTGGACGAGCCTGGTCACCGGGCCGTCCGTACTGTTCCACGGCGGGCCGGTGTCGCCGGACAGCGCGCTGGCGCTCGCCCTGCCGCGCGGTGATGACGAGCCGATCGGCTGGCGCTCGCTTTCCGGGTCGAAGCTGATGTCGAAGGTCGGCCTGGTCGACCTCGGCGCCCCGCCCGAGCTGCTCGCGGACGGGATCGCGTCGTTGCGCGTCTTCGCCGGGTACGCGGGCTGGGGCGCGGGACAGCTTGAGGCTGAGATCGAGGTTGGCGCCTGGCTGGTGCTCGACGCCGTGCCCGAGGACGCGTTCGCCGCCGAGCCCGACCGGCTGTACCCGTCGGTGCTGCGGCGCCAGGGCGGGGAGATGGCGCTGCTCTCGACGTACCCCGATGACCCAGTGCTCAACTGACCCAGTGCTCAACTGACCTGGGGCAGTCGCGACTGCCGGGGTTTGAAACGTAAGCTCAGCTTGCGTTTTGAACCTCGTCCTGCTGAGCAGCGCAGACGTCGATGCCGGAGGCAGTCGCGACTGCCAGGGTTAAAACGTAAGCTGGCACCGTGACTGAGGTTGTTCCTGCTGGTGGCACCAGGCTGGATGAGGAAACCAGGCCAAGGCTCTCGACCGGCGATGGCGATCAAGAGCGTTTCGCGCACTATGTCCTGAAGGACAAGCTCATGGACAGCGCGGTGAACGGCACCCCGATGCGGGCGCTGTGCGGCAAGGTGTGGGTGCCGAGCCGCGATCCGGAGCGCTTCCCGATCTGCCCGGAGTGCAAGGAGATCTACGAGTCGCTGCCCGATGGCGCTGGCTAGGCCGCGCTCCGCTAGTCCAGTTCCACTCCGGCGGCTCGCATCTCGTCGAGCGCCCTGGTCGTCGTCTCAGTCGCCACCCCGGCGGTCAGGCCCACGAGCACGCGGATGGGGATGCCAAGCCTGACCGCGTCTGCCGCGGTGGCGGCGACGCAGTAGTCGGTGGCCAGGCCCGCCACGTCGATGCCGGTCACGCCCCGCTCACGAAGCCAGTCGGCGAGCGGCTGGCCCGCCTGGCTTACTCCCTCGAACCCGCTATAGGCGGCCGCGTGCTCGCCCTTGCGGAACACCTCCTCGACCGCGCCGACGTCCAGGGCGGGGTGGAAGTCGGCGCCGGGCGTGCCAGCCACGCAGTGCGGTGGCCAGCTGTCGAGGTAGTCAGGCTCGGCGGAGAAGTGCGCGCCCGGGTCGATGTGGTGGTCCGCCGTCGCTGCCACGTGCGCGTACTTCGCTCGCGAGATGGCCAGGTAGTCGCTGATCGCGCCGGCCACGGCCGCCCCGCCTGCCACCGCCAGCGAGCCGCCCTCGCAGAAGTCGTTCTGAACGTCCACGATGATCAGGGCACGTGCCATAAGTCCGACGATAACTCGCCCTAGCCGATTACTCTCCAGGATGGTCGCGCGGCGTGAACACGGTCCGGACGCATGGCTCGCCCGCACTCAGCGCCAGCGCATCGGCCGGCAGCTCGGCCATGGCGCGGCGATGCCGTTCCCGCGCGGCATGCAGTGGCTCGGCGGCGACCACCTCGCCGTCGCGAACTAGCTCGCGCAGCAACGGTCGCAGGCCAGGCGTGCCCCGGATCGGGTCGGCGCTGATCAGCTCGGCGACGGCGGTGCCCGTGGCGTCCAGCTCGCGTGCCGCCCACTTGCGGCCGCCCCGGCTCGGCTTGCCTGCCGACCGCTTGGCGACCGGTACCAGCGGGCCCGTCGCGCCCGCGGCCCTGGCGACGAGCTTGTACACAAGCCCGGCGGTCGGCGCGCCTGACCCTGTCACCAGCGCCGTGCCGACGCCGTAAGCGTCGGCGGGCGCGTCGGCCAGGCCAGCGATCGCGTACTCGTCCAGGTCGCCGGTGATCACGATCCTGGTCTTGGTCGCGCCGAGTGAGTCGAGTTCCTTGCGGACGCGCCTGGCCTGCGCGGCCAGGTCGCCGCTGTCGATCCGGACCGCGCCCAGGTCTGGCCCGGCGAGACCGACGGCCGTGCGGACCGCGGCCTCGACGTCGAACGTGTCCACAAGCAGCGTGGTGCCGTGGCCGAGCGTCTCGAGCTGCGCGGCGAACGCGTCCCGCTCGTCGTCGTGCACCAGCGTGAACGCGTGCGCGGCGGTGCCCGCCGTGGGGATACCGTAGTCGCGCCCGGCCCGCAGGTTCGACGTGCTCGCGAAGCCGGTGATGTAGGCGGCCCTGGCCGCGGCCACCGCGGCGATCTCGTGCGTTCGCCGGCCGCCCATCTCGATGATCGGCCGCGCACCCGCCGCGCTGACCATGCGCGAGGCCGCCGAGGCGACGGCGCAGTCGTGGTTGAGCACCGAGAGCACCAGCGTCTCGAGCACCACGGCCTGCGCGAACGAGGCCCGCACCACCAGGATCGGCGAGCCAGGGAAGTAACACTCGCCCTCACCGTAACCCCAGATGCTCCCGGTGAACCGGTATGACTTCAGGTAGTCGGCGGTCCGCTCGTCCGTGATGCCGGCCGACCGGAGGAAGCCGAGCTCGTCGGCGCCGAACGTGAACCGGCATAGCTCGCTGGTGAGCCTGGCCGCGCCGGCGACCACGCCGTACCTGCGACCTGGCGGCAGCTTGCGCGCGAAGACCTCGAACACCGATAGCCGATCTGCCACGCCGCTGTGCAGCGCCGCCCGCAACATGGTCAGCTCGTACTGATCCGTCAGCAAGCCGGTGCTCTGCACGCTGATCGCCTTCTTTGCCTAACGGGTTCGCGGCGCTGGTCGTGTCACCAGGGCCGCGTGTGTCACGGGGAAGCCTATGAATGCCTCTCATCGTGCTGAATGGGCGCCCCGGTCCTGGGCAGTGGGAGACTGTTGGGGTAAGCCCGGGACGCGATCGGGACGAAGGAGGTGGCTAGCACGTGAGCGTGGCACCTGTGGAGCTCGCAAGGCCCGAGGTCGAGCAGCAGTCGTCGGTCGACCGGCCTTGGGTCACCATCGTCTGGGACGACCCGGTCAACCTGATGAGATACGTGACGTACGTATTCCAGCGGGTCTTCGGGTACCCGAAGGCGAAGGCGGAGCGGCTGATGCTCGACGTGCACACCAAGGGCAAGGCCGTCGTGGCCGCCGGGGCCAGGGAGGCGATGGAGCGTAACGCTGAGGCCCTGCACGGCTACGGCTTGTGGGCCACCGTTAGCCACGACGCCTGAGCGGCAGGCATCCCGGTCCGAACGACGGCTCGATACGGTTCCGCGAGCGGGATGACACAGCATATGGGAGCCGATGGTGGGATTTCGAGCGACTTCTGGTGGCGTGACCGCCCGATTTACCAAGTCAGAGGCGTCGGTCATCAGGATCTTGGTTGAGCAGGTCGTCGAGTTGGTCGCCGAGATGCCGTCGGCCAGCGCCGACGGCACGCTCGACCTGATCGGCCTGGCCGGCGACGATGCGCCCGGCGCCGCTGGGCCAGGGCGCGGCCCGGCTCAGCCGGGCGCCCCTGGCGCGGGCGACGCGGCCGAGCGCATACCGGACGCCGACGAGCTTGCCGCGATGGTCGGCCTGTCGGAGTCGGCCGACCTGGGTGAGCCTGTCATGCCCGACGACCCGGTCCTGGCCAGGTTGCTGCCCGATGGCTATCGTGACGACCCCGACGCGGCGCGGGAGTTCCGCAAGTTCACCGAGTCCAGCCTGCGGTCGGCCAAGGCGGAGGCGGCCAGGACGCTGCTGGCGACGCTGCCGCCTGGCGGAGGCAAGATCAAGCTCAGCGCGGAGCACGCCGAGGCGTGGCTGCGCTCGCTGAACGATGTCCGGCTCGCGCTCGGCGTGCGACTTGGAGTCACCGAGGACCTCGACGGGCTGGATTCCGACGTCGCGCTGGACGACCCCCGTTTCGCTTATGTCTTGTTCATCTACCAGTGGCTGGCCGAACTGCAAGACAGCCTGCTGACGGCCCTGTCCTAGCGGGCGGGTTACGATCACGGGCATGCTGACGATCTCGCGTGCCCTGCTCGACCAGGTGATTGCGCACGCCAGGGCCGATCATCCGGATGAGGCTTGCGGCGTGATCGCCGGGTCGGCCGGGTCGGGCAAGCCCGAGCGGTTCATCGCGATGACGAATGCCGATCGGTCGCCCACGTTCTACCGGTTCGATTCGATGGAACAGTTGCGAGTGTGGCGGGAGATGGACGACAGGGACGAGGAGCCGGTGGTGATCTACCATTCGCATACCGCGACGCAGGCGTACCCGTCCCGCACCGACGTCTCCTACGCTAGCGAGCCTGGCGCGCACTACCTGCTGGTCTCGACCAGGGAGCCGGATCGGGCGGAGGTGCGCTCGTTCCTGATCGCCGACGGCGTGGTCACCGAGGAGGACGTCCAGGTCGTCGACATGGTCGCCTCCCTGGAATGACGACGGCACGGCGCGAGTTGTCCTTTCGGCGAGATTGCTAGCTACCGCGACATCTTTTTGGGGAGAGATACCGATGGCCATCGAGGTCCGCATCCCGACCATCCTGCGCACGTTCACCAGCGGCGCGAAGTCGGTCGAGGGCTCCGGCGACACGCTTGACGAGCTGTTCGCTGACCTGGACTCACGGCACGCGGGCCTGCGCGACCGGCTGGTCGACGACTCGGGCTTGCGCCGGTTCATCAACGTCTACGTGAACGACGAGGACGTTCGCTTCCTCGGCGGGCTGGAGGCGGCGGTCAAGGATGGCGATACGGTCACCGTGCTTCCTGCCGTCGCCGGGGGGACCCGCTAAGCCCGCTGCCCTCGGGTATCGGGTCGGGCAAGGACAATGCGCTACGACTGCTTGCTTGACTCGGTCGGCGGGACTCCGCTGATCGGGCTGCCGAACCTGTCACCTGGCCCGGCCACCCGGTTGTGGGCCAAGCTGGAGGACAAGAACCCGACCGGCTCGGTCAAGGACCGCGTCGCGCTCGCAATGGTCCGCGCCGCCGAGAAGGACGGGCGGCTCTGTCCGGGGTCGGTGATCTTGGAGCCGACCTCGGGGAACACCGGCATCTCGCTGGCGATGATCGCGCGGCTGCGCGGGTACCGGCTGATCTGCGTGATGCCGGAGAACACCTCGGCGGAGCGTACCCAGCTGCTGCAGATGTACGGCGCGTCCATCGTCTACTCGCCGGCCGCGGGCGGATCCAACGAGGCGGTCCGGGTGGCGAAGAAGCTCGCCGGAGAGAACCCCGGCTGGGTGATGCTGTACCAGTACGGCAACGAGGCCAACGCTCGCGCTCACTACGAGACGACCGGGCCCGAGTTGCTCGCCGACCTGCCGGAGATCACGCACTTCGTGGCCGGCCTGGGCACGACAGGGACGCTGATGGGAACGGGCAGGTTCTTGCGGGAGAACGTGCCTGGCGTGCAGATCATCGCCGCCGAGCCACGCTACGGTGAGCTGGTCTACGGGTTGCGGAACATGGACGAGGGCTTCGTGCCTGAGCTCTACGACGACTCGGTGCTGACCTCGCGGCTGTCTGTGTCGGCGGCCGACGCGCTGCGCCGGACCCGCGAGCTCGTGCAGGCCGAAGGGATCTTCGCCGGCATCTCGTCAGGTTGCGTGCTGCACGCCGGGCTGGCGCTGGCCGAGCGGGCGGAGGCGGCGGGGGACCGGGCCGACATCGTCCTGCTGATCGCCGACGCGGGCTGGAAGTACCTGTCGACTGGCGCGTACGGCGGCACCCTCGCCGAGGCGGAGGCCAGGCTAGAAGGCGAGTTGTGGGCGTGAGCGACCAGGAAGACCTGCGCGAGCGAGCCGAAGGCGGGAGCGCGCGAGCGAGCCGGACGGTCTTTGACGAGGCGACGGCGGTTACCCGGCTCGGCGACGGGCGCTACCTGGCCCATCCCGATCAGCGCTTCGCGCTTGTCGCGCCCGGTGGTGCCACCGCGCCTGCGGTGAACGGCGGCGTGCTGATCGCGACCGTGTTGCGAGCGGTGCTCGACTGCTCTGTGCTGCCGCACCCGGTCGCGACCAGCGTTCACTTCCTGCGGGTCGCGCGGCTCGCCCCGGCGCGCATCGACGTCACCTGGCTGAAGACCGGGCGGACCGCCGCGACGGCGCGGGCCACCCTGGTCCAGGATGACCAGCCGGTGCTTGAGGCGACGGTCACCACGGGCACGGTGCCGGCCAGCCAGCCACCCACCTCAAGCGGGAACGGCGCCGGTGCCAGCGACGGCGACCGGGCTGATGGCGGTTCGGCCGCAGATGCGGCGAGCCCTGGACTGCGCTGGACCGATGCAGCTCCTGTGTTGCCTTCGCCGCAGGAATGCGTTGACCTTGGACCGTGGCCGGGCACCGTCGCGCCAGACGGCACGGCCGGTTACGCGGGCCAGGTCCGGCTGCTGCTCGATCCGGCCGTCACCGGCTGGCGGTTCGGCCGGCCCGCCGGGCTGCCACAGATGCGGGGCTACTTCGCGCTGAGCGAGGACAGGGAGCCCGACGCGCTGATGCTGGCGCTGGCCGTCGACGCGCTGCCGCCTGTGGTATTCGGGCTCGGCGCCACCGGGTGGGCGCCCACTGTCGAGCTGACCATGCACATGCGGCTGGTGCCCGCGCCAGGGCTGCTGACGGTCGCGGCCAAGTGCAGGCACGTCAGCGGGGGCTGGTTCGACGAGGAGGCCGAGGTCTGGGATTCGGCCGGGAACCTGGTCGCGCAAAGCCGCCAGCTCGCCCGCGTTGGCCGCGGCCCCCTGCGCCGGGCAACCGCCTAGTCTCATGATCGTGGTCGTCTGTCAGCTGCCACAGCTGAGAATCGTCCCCGATCATGAACGAGCGATGTGACGCGCTACGGCACGGACTTGATCTTCCAGACGAAGACCCCCCCGGCCAGCGCCACGACGGCGGTCGCGCCGAACAGCACCGGGTAGCCGCCCACGGCCACCAGTGCGGGGTTGAGCACCCCGGCCAGGGCGGTCGGGCCCACGATCGCGATGTTGATGATGCCGAGGTCCTTGGCCCGGTCCGCGGCGGCGGGCAGTACCTGGGTGATCAGCGCCTGGTCGACGGCCAGGTAGGCGCCGAAGCCCACGCCGTAGAGCACGGCGGCGACCATCGCGGCTGGCCAGGTCTCGACGAACGTGAGCACCACGGCGGCGAGCGCGATCAAGGTGCCCGAGCACACGACGATCACCTTGCGCCTGCCGATCCGGTCCGAGATCATCCCGCCCAGGATCGCGGTGACGACCACGCAGACCGTGTAGATCGCGGTCAGGTAGAGCAACCC
This sequence comes from Streptosporangiaceae bacterium, assembly GCA_030045175.1. GTDB lineage: Bacteria > Actinomycetota > Actinomycetes > Streptosporangiales > Streptosporangiaceae > Chersky-822. The sequence continues at coordinate 10,556 of JASIBM010000160.1, forward strand.
CTGCTTGGCCGTCTGCCCGGGGAACAGCCGGGAGAAGTGCACCACGTCGGTCAGGAAGAACAACAGGTACAGCGTCCCCATCGCGATCGCGAGCGAGACGAGGAACCTGGTGAGCCAGGCCCAGCCGAAGTCGGGGTGCCGCCGCGGGTCGATCCAGAACGCGGCGAGCACCGCGCGCATCGAGATGGGCTTGGCGTGCTCGGGAGCCAGCGGGTGATCGGGGCTGAAGAGCACGAACGGGAGCGTGAGCACGAGCAGCGCGATAGCTAGCATCAGGTAGCCGCTTGCCTGCCCGGTGACGACGAACGCAACGAGGCCGCCGCCGAGCAGCAGGCCAAGCGCCTGGGGCATGCTGAACCAGCCAGCCACCGTCGCTCGCTGGGTGACCGGGACGTGGTCGGGCACCGCCGCGCTCAGGCTGGCGAACTCACCGTTCTGGAACGCCGAGAACAGCACCCAGAGCACGCCCACCCAGATCACCTTGGACTGCAGGCCGATCAGCGCGAGCGACGCAGCCCCGAGCAACGCGAAGCCGAGCGTCCAGCGATGCCGCCTGCCGCGGAGATGGCCGAGCGCACGGGAGTGACTGGTCCGGTCAGAAAGCGCGCCCGCGATCGGCGTGGCGAGCAGCGAGGAGATCGCGGCGGCGCCCAGGATCAGGCCGAGCGCCAGATGCTCGCCCCTGTGGTCGATGGTCTCGAGTTGCGCGGGAATGAGGAAATTCGGCGGTACCTGCGCCGCCATCCACATGACCAGGCTGGCCAGGCCGAGCCCGCCGATCCAGCTCGCCGAGACCGGCTTGGTCGGCTCGGCCAGCGCGGGCGAGTGCGCTCGCGGCGATTGCGTCGCCTGCTCGGCCATCTGGCCGCCTCCATACTTGGGGTCGGGCGTAGCCTTGGCAGCCATGGAACTCACCATCGTGGGTTGCTCAGGGAGCTTCCCCGGGCCAGATAGCTCCGCTTCGTGCTACCTCGTCGCCGCCGATGGTTTTCGCATGCTACTTGACCTGGGCAATGGGTCGATGGGCGCGTTGCAGCGATACGCGGAACTCGACCAGATCGATGCGATCTGCCTTAGCCACTTGCACGCGGATCACTGCCTCGATATGTGTTCCTATCAGGTTTTCCGTACCTATCATCCGGGCGGGCCGCTTGGCAAGATCCCCGTGTACGGCCCGCAAGGAACGGCGGACCGGCTGGACAGCGCGACCTGGTCAGATCACGACCGGCCGATCGCGCGGAGCTTCGACATGCGCACGCTGTCGCCAGGAAAGCTCGAGATCGGCCCGCTCACGGTCACGGTGGACCACATGAATCACCCGGTCGAGACGTTCGGATTCCGCATTGAGCATGGCGGGCGGGTGATCACCTACTCGGCGGACACGGGGCCGACAGCCGCGCTGGTCGGCCTGGCTGCGGGGTCAGACGTGTTGCTGTGCGAGGCCTCCTTCGTCGACGGCCCGGGGCTGCCCGCTGACCTGCACCTCACCGCCGGGCAGGCGGCCGAGCATGCAGACCGCGCAGGCGTGGGGCGGCTGGTACTGACGCACCTGGTGCCGTGGAACGACCCGGACCGATCGCTGGCGCAAGCGGCGGCGCGCTTCGCGGGCCCGCTGACGCTGGCGAGTCCCGGGCTCCGCCTTTAGGACATGTCCCGCGGGCCGCTAGCCTGCCTCGCGCGGGTGGCAGGACGGCAAGCACGACCACGAGCGCGGCACAGCTGATGCCAAAGCAGTCTTGGCGCAACTCCTCGAACAGGTGCGGTGCGTAGACGGCGAACCAGGGCGTCCTGGTGATGTACGGATCGGCGAAGGTGAATAGCTCGGTCGTGCCAACCGCAACCAGCCAGCGCCAGGTGCTGCGGCCTTCGCCCAGGATGACCCCGATCGCGACCACGATCCACACGATGTGGTGAATCCAGGAGACCGGCGAGACTAGGACGGCGAGCAGGCCGACGATGGCCGCTCCGGCCATGTCATTGCCGCGCCTGGCGGCGGCCAGCGCGGCAGCGAAGCCCGCGACGATGACGACGACGACGAGCCCGAGCCACAGCGCGGTCGGCGCGGGATAAGGCGCGAAGGCGCGCAGCAGCATGGCCCTGATCGACTGATCGGAGGTCTGCGTCGGCCGGCCGAGGCGGGCGGTGTCGAACAGCGCGCTCGTCCAGTAGTAGGCCGAACTGCCTGGTAGCAGCGCCCACGCGAGCAGCGTGCAGGTCCCCGCGATCATGGCGCTCACGCCGGCCGCCTTGCGGCGACCTGTCAGCAACAGGTAGACGATCAGCAGGCCGGGCATCAGCTTGATCGCCGTGGCCAGGCCGATCAGCAGGCCGCGCGGCCACCGCGGCCTGGCGACAGCCAGGTCCGCGACGCACATCGCGGCGAGCGCGATGTCGATCTGGCCGAACCTGATCTCCTGGAGCATCGGCCACAAGAACATGCAGACGCCGGTGACCGCCCCGAGCACCGCGGGCGCGTACCTGCCGGTCCTGGCGAGAAACGGGCGGAACGCGAACCATGCCGTGACAGCCAGCGGCAAGTAGACCACAGGCACCCACGCGAGCCGCGCGGCGTGCCAGCTGATCAGGGCCAGCGGCACGGCCAGGATCGCGGCGAAGGGCGGGTAGGTGAAGACAAGATAGGAACGGCCCAGGCTGGCAAGCTCGCGGCGGGGGACGCGGCCGTATACCTGCTTGCCTTCGAGCACCTGGCGACCCGCCGTGCGGTAGACGGCCAGGTCGCTCATGTGCGGCGAGTGAATGAACGCGGCGTTGGTTATCAGCACGGCCAATGCCACCGCGATGGACCAGGTCAGCGCCGCGAGCGGGTACGGCAGCCAGCTCTGCCAGGCTGGCTTGGCCGGCCTGGGCGCCGGCCGGGTGGCAGTGGGCGCGATCACGTCGCGCTTGGTCGAGAAGGCCAATGCGAAATCCCCCCGCTGTGTCAGCCCCGGGGCGCGACCCTCGGAACCCCGCGAGTGGCTTGAGGATCAGGCAACCCCCGTTGGATTCCTCGCCACCGTCAGCTCCTGCCAATGCTTCCCTGTCCGCCGCGTGACGACACGCTGGCTCGCCGGCTGGCCAGGCAGGACTCCGGCCGGCTGCCTGGCGCACATAGACTGCTGTTACATGCGGGTAGTCGTCACCGGCGGGGCCGGGTTCATCGGATCGCATCTGGTCGACGCCTTCCTGGCCAGAGACGACGAGGTGACAGTCGTCGATGACTTGTCGACCGGCCATGCGGGCAGGCTTGATGACCGGGCCGTGCTTTGCAAGCTGAGTGTCACCGACGCGCCGTCGCTTACCCACGTCATCGATTCAGTCCGCCCCGAGCTGATCTGCCATCTAGCCGCCCAGATCGACGTCCTGTCATCCGTTGCGAACCCGGCCGCAGACGCGGAGGCCAACGTGATCGGCACAGTCAACGTGCTTGAGGCGGCGCGCGGCGTTGGGGCGCGGATCTTGTTCTGCTCTTCTGGCGGTGCGCTCTACGGCCGGGACGCGCCGATCCCTTCGCTGGAAGACGTGCTGCCGCTGCCTGAGTCCCCGTACGGGATCGCCAAGCACTGTGCCGAGCAGTACATCGGCCTGTACAACCGGCTCCATCAGGCCGCCCACTCGGTGCTGCGGCCAGCCAACGTGTACGGGCCGAGGCAAGATCCGACGGGCGAGGCGGGCGTGGTGCCCATCTTCTGCTCGAAGGTCCTAGCCGGAGATCGACCGACGATCTTCGGCGATGGCAGCGCCACCCGCGACTTCGTCTACGTCGCCGACGTCGTGGCGGCCTTCCTGGCGGCGGCCGACCAGCGTCGCCCCGGCACCTGGAACATCGGCACAGGAACCGAGGTCAGCGTGCTTAGCCTGGCGCGCGTGATCGGCGAGGTGACCGGCCGGGTAGTAGACCCGGTCTTCGCCCCGGCCAGGGCGGGTGAGCTGCTGCGCAGCGCGCTGGCGGTCGAGCGGGCTCATCGGGACCTCGGCTGGCGGCCGGTGACCGGGCTGGCCGACGGAGTGCGCGCGATCTGCCGCTGGATCGAGGCAGGAACGCCGGACCGGGCCGGATTCTGATGCCGTGGGGCGGCGCCCGATACGCTAGCCCGCATGCGACCTGATAGCCGTCGCGCGGATCAGCTCCGCGAGGTCAAGATCACCAGAGGCTGGCTCGAGCACGCCGAGGGCTCGGTGCTCGTCGAGTTCGGCTCGACCCGGGTGCTGTGCGCGGTGAGCGTGCTCGATGAGGTGCCGCGGTGGCGCCGCGGCAGCGGCCTGGGCTGGATCAGCGCCGAGTACGCGATGCTGCCGAGGTCCACGAACACCCGCAGCGACAGGGAGTCGGTCAAGGGCAAGCTCGGTGGCCGGACCCAGGAGATCTCGCGGCTGGTCGGGCGCTCGCTGCGGGCCTGCATCGACCTGAAGGCGCTTGGCGAGAACTCGATCATGGTCGACTGCGACGTGCTGCAAGCGGACGGGGGGACCAGGACGGCGGCGATCACGGGCGGCTACGTGGCGCTGGTCGAGGCGATCGGCTGGCTCCAGGGCAAGCGCCGCTGCAAGGGGAACCCGCTGCTCAGCTCCGTCGCCGCGGTGAGCGTCGGCGTCGTCGACGGCGAGCCGAGGCTGGACCTGTGCTACGCCGAGGACGTCGCGGCCGAGACCGACATGAACGTGGTCTGCACCGGTGACGGTGACTTCGTTGAAGTGCAGGGGACGGCCGAACGCGAGCCGTTCAGCCGGGCGATGCTTGACGAGCTACTCGGCCTGGCGGTGGCCGGCTGCGCCGAGCTCACGAAGCTGCAGCAGCAGGCGCTGTCCTCGTGACGGCGCCCGAGCGCGTCGTGACCAGCCCGAGCCCGCCCAGGCTCGTCCTGGCCACCGCCAACCGGCACAAGATCATCGAGCTGACCAGGATCCTGGCTGACCTTGCCGTGCCTGCGGCGCTGGCTGGGCTCGGGGAGTTCCCTGGTGCTCCCGACGTCGCCGAGACGGGCGTCACGTTCGCCGAGAACGCGCTGCTCAAGGCCACCGCGCTGGCGCGTTTCACGGGACTGCCCGCGATCGCCGACGACTCGGGGCTTTGCGTGGATGCCCTGCACGGGATGCCAGGGGTCTTGTCGGCCCGGTGGTCGGGGCGGCACGGCGACGATGCGGCCAACTTGCGACTGCTGCTCGATCAGATCCGCGACGTGCCCGATGACCGGCGTCACGCGCACTTCGCCTGCGCCGCGGCCCTCGTGCTGCCGTCCGGGGCTGAGCACGTCAGCGAGGGCAGCGTGCACGGCTGGCTGGTACGCGAGCCAAGGGGGAGTAACGGGTTCGGCTACGACCCGATCTTCGTGCCCGACGGTGACGACCGCACGCTCGCGGAGCACGGCGACGCCGAGAAGGACGCCATCAGTCACCGGGGCCGCGCCCTGCGCGGCCTGGCGCCGGTGATCGCGGCGGTGAGCTAGGGAGAGTGCGCTAGAGAGGATGAACGCTATGACCGAGATCCGGCTGCGACCTGGCGATCCGGCACCCGACTTCACCCTGGCCGACTCCGAAGGCAGCCAGGTAAGCCTGGCCTCGCTGCGCGGCCAGCGGGTGATCATCTATTTCTACCCGGCCGCGATGACGCCAGGGTGCACCAAGCAGGCGTGCGACTTCCGCGACAGCAAGAAGGACCTGTCCGATGCCGGGTTCGCCGTGGTCGGGATATCGCCGGACTCGCCGGCCAAGCTCGCGAGCTTTCGTGACAGGGACGGGCTGACGTTCCCGTTGCTGTCCGATCCGGATCGGTCGGTGCTCCTGGCCTACGGGGCATACGGGGAGAAGATGCTGTACGGGAAGAAGTCGGTCGGGGTGATAAGGTCAACGTTCGTCGTCGGCGCCGATGGCCTGATCGAGCGCGCGTACTACGCTGTCAAGGCCACCGGCCACGTCGCGAGGCTGCGCCAGGACCTGGGCGTCTGAGCCGAGCGGGGCCGTAGCCCAACGGCAGAGGCACAGGACTTAGGATCCTGCCAGTGTGGGTTCAAATCCCACCGGCCCCACGAGCCGGCCTCGCGCGCTTGATGACCTTCGGTCATCTGCGCCGGGGCCCGCGGTGTCTACCCCGGGGCACGAGCCCCGGGCCCCCGCGCCGCCGGCTCGGCCGGCGGTTCAACCTAGCCTGCGAGTGGGCCTCGGGCTGAGTTCTCAGGGACTTATTGGTTAGCTCTCAGGTTTTGCCATGTTACTCCGGCGTTCATTATCCCGAGCCTGGCTTGTCACGGGCGGCCTTTAGCATCCGCTCATGACTTCTTCACGCATGACGCCTCAACAAGCACGTCGCATGAGCGCCGCGGAGCAGCACGAGTGGTTCCGTCGCGCTACGTCGCGCCGCTCCCTGCTGCGGGGCGGCGCCATTGGCGCCGGCGCCGTAATCGCCGGACCGGTCCTGCTGACTGGCACCGCGGACGCAAGCACGAAGCGGGCAGCTGCCGTTAAGAAGACCCCGCTGCTGGTCACCAGGGCCGACGGCCCTAGCGGCAGCGCAGTCGCGCCCTTCGGCAGGCACATCGCCTATGGTGCCGACCCGAGGAGCCAGATGGCCGTGGGATGGCAGGTGAAGGCGCCGGTGACCAGCCCGTTCATCAGGATCGGGTCATCGCCGTACGACCTGAGCGGCCAGGTCCCCGCCGAGGTGCGCACCGTCACCACGCCGGCCAGCATCTGGAACACCAAGACAGCCGAGCCCGACGACTCGATACCGCCTTCACTGGCGTCAGCCACGATCGAGCAGTACTACCTGCACGCTGTCCTCAACGGCTTGCAGCCCGGCCAGACCTACTACTACAGCGTCGGCCACCAGGGCTGGGACTTCTCCGGGGACGTCACGACGCTGGGCACCTTCACCACCGCGCCGGCCGGCCGCGCCCCGTTCCGGTTCACCGCCTTCGGCGACCATGGCTGGTCGTACGACTCGGTCGGCACCACGACGCAGATCCGCACCCAGAACCCGGCGTTCCACCTGCACGCCGGTGACATCTCCTACGCGGAGAACGGCGGCGACGGGCTGCTCACCGACCAGTACGACCCGAGGGTCTGGGACTCCTGGTTCAACCTGGTCGAGCCCGCGGCCGGCAGCCTGCCGTGGCAGATCGCGGTGGGCAACCACGAGATGGAGGTCTGGTACACGCCGGACACCTACGGCGCCCAGTACGCCAGGTTCGACTTCCCCGGCGAGGTCACCAGCTCCACGCCACCGACCTACTACTCATTCACTTACGG